>DATMCB010000165.1:0-10047 GCA_035558835.1 Solirubrobacterales bacterium | reverse complement strand
CCGGGCTGCGGGCGAGCCGGGATACGTTCGAGCGCTGGCGGCGCGACCCCGCCGCGGCCCTCGTCCCGTGGTTCGCAGGGGCGCTGACAATCTCGGTGGCGCTTCTGACCGCGGTCTGGGTCGTGTCGCGATCGGCGACCCCGGATCTGACCCAGGTCTTCATCCCCGGCTACAACGACGCCGCCACGGTCGGCGACTACTTCGCGATCCTCGGCCGCAACCTGCTCGTCCTCGCCCTGCATGCGACCGCCTGCGTCGCCGGCTTCATCGCCGGCAGCTCGATGCGGCAGCTCGCGGCGACGAAGACCGGCATCTCACGGATCGTCCACGAGCACGCCGGTCCGGTCGCGATCGCCTGGGTTGCCGCCGTCACCGCCTTCTCGCTGATCACCCAGGCACTCGGGCTCGGGATGACCGGCGCGACCCTCGCCGCGCAGCTCGGGATCGGGACCGGAACGCTGATCCTGACCGTGCTCCCGCACGCCCTGCTCGAGCTCACGGCGGTGTTCCTGCCGCTCGCGGCCTGGCTGATCGCCTCGCGGCGGGACGAGTGGCAGGAGCTGCTCGCAGCGACGTTCGTGACCGTCGCGCTGGCGCTGCCGATGCTGCTCGTCGCCGCGTTCGTCGAGCTGACCGTCTGGCCGCGTCTTCTCGAGGCCGCCTCGCCCTTCGCCTGACGCGCTGGCAGACTGCCTGCGATGGCAGACCACGAAAGCGACCGCCCGGCGCCGCTTGCAGAGCGGCTCGACGCCGTCCGCTTCGGGGTCCCGACCCGGGGCAACCGCCGCCTCGAGCGGTTCGTCGAGCGCGCTGCCGCGGATCCCCAGGTCCGCGCCTGGTGGCATCTCCAGCAGGTCGGCTCGGAGCGGCTCGGGATGTCGGACCACTCCTGGGTCCACATCCAGATCGTCGCCAACATCGCGTTGCGGATGCTGCGGCTCGCCGACCGCGGCGGGATCCGGCCGACGATGGTCGCCGACCACGGGATGGGGCAGCGCGATGCCGAGGTCGTCGTCACCGCCGGCGCGATGCTGCACGACGTCGGCATCTCGATCCACCGGGCCGACCACGAGTCCTACAGCCTCTTCCTCGCCGAGCCGAAGCTGCGTGAGCTGCTCGACGGCGTCTACGACGAGCCCGAGCTGACCGTCGTCGTCTCCGAGGCGCTGCACTGCATCATCGGTCACCGGCGGCGTGGTCAGCCCTACACGCTCGAAGCCGGGGTCGTCCGCGTCGCCGACGCCCTCGACATGGCCCAGGGCCGCTCACGGCTGCCGGTCGAGCGCGGCGACATCGGTATCCACTCGATCTCGGCGGCGGCGATCGACGACGTCAAGATCGAGCGCGGCACCGACCGGCCGATCCGCGTCGAGATCCGGATGAACAACTCCGCCGGCATCTTCCAGGTCGACGACCTGCTCGCCACGAAGATCCGCGGCACCCCGCTCGAGGACAAGATCGAGGTGATCGCCACCGTCGAAGGCGAGACGGAGAAACGCCTGATGCGCGAGTTCAGGATCTAGCGGCGCTCAGACGCCGGTGCCGGCTCCGCCGCGGCCTTCGCCTGCGGCGAAACGGGCGGCGCCCTCGATGCCTGTTCGGACCGACTCGAGGCCGAGCCGCGCCTCGAACTCGAGGCTCTCGGCGAGCGGCAGCGTCGATCCCTCGATCGCCGAGCGGCGGTCGGAGAGCATCGTCCGCTGCGGGAAGCGGGCGAGGCCGGCAGCGATCTCGAGGGCGCGATCGAGGTGTCGCCCGTCGTCGACGACCTCGGTGAGGAGCCCCCAGTCGAGCGCCTCGTCGGTTTCGATCAGCCGCCCAGTCAGGATCAGGTCGAGGGCCCGCCCGAGGCCGACGATCCGCGGCAGCCGCAGGGTGCCGCCGTCGATCAGCGGGACCCCCCAGCGCCGCTCCGGGTAGCCGAGCTTCGAGCTCCGGCCCGCGATCCGCAGATCGCACCAGAGCGCCAGCTCGAGACCGCCGGCCAGACACCAGCCACCGATCGCCGCGATCACCGGCTTCGCCGCCGTCAGCCGCGTGAAGCCCATCGGCCCCTCGGGCCGCCCGGCGACCTGCTCGACGATCTCGCCGGGGAGGTCGGGACCCGCCTCGGCCAGCGCCTTCAGGTCGGCGCCCGCGCAGAACGCCTGATCGCCGGCGCCGGTCAGCACCATCACGAGCGCCTCGTCGTCGGCCTCGAACCGGCGCAGTCCGGCGAGCAGCTCGGCCGCGGTCGCGGTGTCGACCGCGTTCCGGCGCTCCGGCCGGTTGATCGTCAGGATCGCCGTGCTCTCGCGGCTCTCGTAGGTGACGAGGTCCACCGGATGAGTCATCGAGGCGATCGTATTCGCGAGCGGGCGCTCGCGCAGCCCTACTTGGCCGGTTGCCAGCGCTGCAGCTCGGGCAGCGGATCGATCGCCGGCGCGTAAGGGCTCCTGCCCTCGCGGATCTCGAAATGCAGATGAGGGCCGTCGCAGGAGCCGGTGCAGCCGAGCAGTCCGACCCGGTCGCCGGGATCGAGCCGGTCGCCAGGGGCGACATCGGCCGGGGCGCTCATGTGCATGTAGACGTAGGTGTGCTTCGCGGCCGCGTCGTAGAGCGCGGCCCAGTTGCCGCGGCCGCCGTCGTTCCCGGTCTCGAGGACCTCGGTGGCGGTCGGGGACACGACCGGTGTCCCTTCGGGCGCGAACATGTCCTGGCCCTCGTGGGGACGGCCGCGCTCGTTGCCGAAGCCGTTGATCGCGGTGCCGTAGTCGACGGGCGCCGCGACCGGGCTCATCGGCCGCGGCGGCTCGGCCCGCTCGCCGACCCCGATCCCGATGATCAGCGCCGCGACATCGGTGGCCGACCCGGTCGAGTCCGGACGCTGAGCGGCGTCGGTCGCCGCCTCGCCGGTCGCGGTCGCGGTTGCAGAGCCCGCCGTCAGCAGCAAAGCGAGCAGGGCGGCGCCGCGCGCAACGGCACGCCTCGGGGAGGTGACTGAAGTGAACGTCGGCATCACGGCGACCCGGGCCCGCGGCGGAACGGCCGGCGGGAGCGGGGTTCGCCATTGTTACCCCGATGCCTGCAAATGATTAAGGAAGTGTGAGCAGGTCACACGAACCTGGGCGGCGGCCTGCCGGGCGACAGCTGCCGCTAGGAGCGGCGGACGCGCTCGATCTGCTCGCGCATCCGCTCCTTACGACCGTCGAGCCTCGCCTGGATCAGCGACAGGACGATCGGAAGGACCATGAACAGCGCGATCACGCCGAAGCAGAAGAACGTGACGCTCTTGTCGGTCGTGCGCCCGCCGGTCCCGACGCCGTCGGCGGCCATCGCGGCCGGTGCGAGGGCGAGGGCGAGGACGGCAACCGCGCCGATCAGGGCGGCCGCCAGCGCGCGCTTGCGGACGAGTGCTTGCACGGACGCGGACTCTAGCGGAGGGCGCGGGTGTCGGCTCAGGGGACCGGCCCATCTAGGATGGCGCCGCCGATGTCGGTCTTCGAAGCAATCGTGCTCGGACTCGTCCAGGGCCTGACCGAGTTCCTGCCGATCTCATCGAGCGGTCACCTGCTGATCGTTCCCGCCTTCGCCGGCTGGGACGATCCCGGCGCCGCGTTCACAGCAGTCATCCAGCTCGGGACGATGGCCGCCGTCCTCTTGTTCTTCCGGGTCGATCTGATCCGGATCGCGAGGGCCTGGCTCGCAGAGCTGCGGATCCCGTTCGCGCGACGCAGCACCGAGGCGAATCTCGGCTGGTTCATCATCCTCGGGACCATCCCGATTTCGATCTTCGGGTTCCTGTTCCGCAACCAGATCGAGTCCGGCGCCCGCAGCCTCTACCTGGTCGGGTCGATGCTGATCGCCTTCTCGCTGGTGATGCTCGCCGCCGAGCGCTACAGCCGCCGGGACCGGCCGCTGCAGGAGATCAACGGCCGCGACGGCGTCTTCATCGGCATCTGGCAGGCTTTCGCGTTGATCCCGGGCGTCTCACGGTCGGGCGCGACGATCTCGGCCGGCCTGTTCCGGAACTTCGACCGGACCGCGGCGGCCCGCTACTCGTTCCTGCTCTCGGTCCCGGCGGTGGTGCTCAGCGGCCTCTTCGAGCTCAAGGACATCGGCGGCGAGGGCGGCGTCGGGTTCGTGCCGACGGCGGTTGCGACGATCGTCGCCTTCATCTCCGGCTATCTCGCGATCGCCTGGCTGCTCCGCTATCTCGCCCATCACTCGCTGGCGATCTTCGTCGCCTACCGGATCCCGCTCGGGATCCTCGTGATCGCGCTGGCCGCCAGCGGCGCGATCAGCTACCACGGTTAGGCGAGTAACGCTCCACAACGAAAGCGCGCGGCCGGGGGCAGGAGGAGGCCGCGCGCGGCACGAGGATCCGCTCCCGTGCACCCGCACCTTCGCGCCCCGCGGCGGGCCCCCGGTGAAGATCCGGAAACGGGGTTGTGAAAATCCGGTTACCGGAGCCGAAAATCGCCCGGACCGGGGACCGGTGTCGCTACCATCGGCCGCGAGCCGATCCCTTCGTCCGATCGGCGCGCTGATGGGTTCGACCATTGGAACACTCCGAGTCGCGGTGATCGACCGCGACGGCGCCTTCGTCAAGACGCTCGCCAACCGCCTCGACGCGGCCGGCTGGCAGCATCGCGTGCTCGGCGGCGTCATCCCCGTCGACGAGCTCGTCGCGATGAAGCTCAACGCGCTCGTCATCGACATGTCGGTCCTGCCGCCTGAGGAGGCCTGGCCATTCCTCGAGCGCGTCGCGGGGATGCTCCCCGGCCTCGGGGTGATCGTCTGCACGAGCGAGTCGACCGTCGCCCAGCGGGTCCGGGGCCTTCGCCTCGGCGCCGACGACTGGATCGCCAAGCCGTCGCATCCCGAAGAGGTGATGGCGCGGATCGAAGCGGTCGTGCGCCGCCGCCGCCGCGCGACCGAGCCCGAGCGCGGCCCCGTCGTCGTCGGCGAGCTCGAGATCCGCGGCGACCAGTACCAGGCCTTCGTCGCCCGCCGCAGCGCCGACCTGACCCGCCGCGAGTTCGAGCTCCTGCAGGCGCTCGCCGAGGCGCAGGGCAGTGTTATCGAACGCGGCGAGATCTACCGGCGCGTCTGGGGCTACGAGATGGCTCACGGCGATCGCTCGGTCGACGTCTTCATCCGCAAGCTCAGGATCAAGCTCGAGAAGCTCTCGCCGGGCTGGGCCTACATCCACACCCACTTCGGGATCGGCTACCGCTTCGATCCCGAGCCGCTCGACGGCAGCGCCGCCGAGGCGCCGATCGGCCGCGATCCCGCGCCCGCCGGCATCGAGGCCGACATCGAGCCCGCGCTCGAGCCGGCCGACACCTGAGCCCCGCTCGTCCAGCGCCCGCTTCCGCGCCCGGAAGCCGGGCGTACGCGCGCAAACTCCGCATTCCTGCGCTCGTTCACACCCTTTTCACAAGAAGGGCACAGGGCCGTAACAACATGCCCTCCAGCCGCTGAGACCCTGCTGTCGCCCGGAGACACGTCCGGGGCGCGCCCATGCCCGCCCCCTCCGGGACTGCATCCCAAACCATCGACACAAGGAGTCACACTCAGTGAACTCACGCAAGCTCTTCTCAATGGTCGTCGCGACGGCCCTGCTGGCGCTCGGCGTCGCCGCATGCGGCAGCGACGACAGCACCGGCAGCGACAGCACCGGCGCGGCATCGGACTCGTCTCTCTCCGGCGAGATCGCCGGCGCCGGATCGAGCGCCCAGGAGGCCGCCCAGGAGGCCTGGATCGCCGGCATCCAGGACGCGAGCCCCGACGTCTCGATCGCCTACGACCCGGTCGGGTCCGGTGGCGGCCGCGAGCAGTTCATCGCCGGGGGCGTCGACTACGCGGGCACCGACTCGGCGTTCGAGGACCAGGAGCTGACCGATGCCCAGAAGCGCTGCACCGATCAGAGCGGTGAGATGATCCAGATCCCGGTCTACATCTCGGCGATCGCGGTCGTCTACAACCTCCCCGAGGTCGAGAACCTGCAGCTCTCACCGGAGACGCTGGCGGGGATCTTCGATCAGAAGATCACCAACTGGAACGACCCGGCGATCGCTGCGGACAACCCGGACGCGAACCTGCCGGACAAGGCGATCACCCCGGTGAACCGCTCCGACGACTCGGGCACGACGGCCAACTTCACCGACTACCTGGCCGACACCGCCGGCAACGCGTGGCCCCATCCGGCTGACGACACCTGGCCGGTCAAGGGTGGTGAGGCTGCGAACGGCACCTCGGGCGTGATCGATGCGGTCACCAACGGCGACGGCACGATCGGCTATGCCGACGAGAGTCAGGCCGGTGACCTCGGAGTCGCGACCATCAAGGTCGGCAACGAGTACGTCGCGCCGAGCTCGGAAGGTGCCACGGCAGTCCTCGATGAGTCGAAGGAGTCGACGGAGGGGAAGTACATCTTCTCCTACGACATCAACCGCACGACGACGTCAGCCGACTCCTACCCCCTGGTCCTCCTCTCCTACGAGGCGGCCTGCACCGCCTACGACGACGCCGCCAGCGGCGAGATCGTCAAGGCGCTGCTGAACTACATCGTCAGCCCCGAGGGCCAGGACGCAGCCGCGTCGAACGCGGGGTCGGCGCCGATCTCCGATCAGATCCGCAACCAGATCCAGCCCGCCGTCGACGCGATCGGATGAATGACCCCGACCGGATCCTCCGCCGCGCGTCCGGTCCGGTCGGCTCGATGACGGGGGCGCGGCGGCGCTCCGATCACGGCGCCCCTGGCGGGGCGCCGGGAGCGCTGCGCCGCCTATGAGCTCCATCGACACCACGACGAACGCCGGCCAGCTGCTCGCATCTTCGAGCGGCGGCCGGCGTCGTCCCGGCGACCGGATCTTCTCCAACCTCTCCGTCCTCGCCGGGATCACGATCCTGCTGCTGCTCGCCGGCGTCGCGATCTTCCTCGTCGGTCAGGCCTGGCCGGCGATCACCGCCGCCACCTCCGAGCTCCCGAATCAGGAAAGCCTCGTCAGCTACGTCGCGCCGCTCGTCTTCGGGACGATGCTGGCGGCCGGGCTGGCGGTCGTGATCGCCGTCCCGCTGGCGACCGCCGTGGCGCTGTTCATCACCCACATCGCGCCGCGCCGGCTGGCGCAGCCGCTCGGCTACGTGATCGACCTGCTCGCGGCGATCCCGAGCATCGTCTACGGGCTCTGGGGGATCGCCGTCCTCGGTCCGGCCTCGGTGCCCGTCACCGAGTGGCTGGCCGACAAGCTCTCCTTCATCCCCTTCTTCGCCGGGCCCGCCTCGGTCACCGGGCGGACCATGTTCGTGGTCGGGATCGTCCTCGCGCTGATGATCCTCCCGATCGTCTCCGCGGTCGCGCGCGAGGTCTTCAGCCAGACCCCGAAGCGGCTCCAGGAGGGGGCGATGGCGCTCGGCGCCACCCGCTGGGAGATGATCCGGATGACGGTCCTGCCGTTCGGCAGGTCGGCGTTGATCAGCGGCTCGATGCTCGGGCTCGGCCGCGCGCTCGGCGAGACGATGGCGGTCGCGATCATCCTCTCCGGCTCCGGCGCGGTCACCTTCAACCTGATCAGCACCGACAACCCGTCGACGATCGCCGCCAACATCGCGCTCCAGTTCCCGGAGTCCTCGGGCATCGACGTCAACGTCCTGATCGCCTCCGGGCTCGTCCTGTTCGCGATCACCCTCGTCGTCAACATGGCCGCGCGCGCCGTCATCGCCCGGTCGAACGTCCAGTAGGGGGTTGGCGGGATGAGCGGACCGAGAGCAGGGACCCCGGCGGAGGCGCGAAAGCTCCTCGGCGGCAGCGGCAAGCGCGGCGCGCTGCCCGGCGGCGCGAGCTGGATGGCGGTCGGCGCCGCCGCGATCGTCGTCGCGGCGCTGCTGCTCGTCACCGGGATCTTCGCCGCCGGCTTCCTCGTGGTCGGGACGATGATCGTCGCCTCGATCGGGCTCTACGCCTGGTCGCGCTCGGTCGAGGGTGCCCGCAGCGCCAAGGACCGGATGATGTCGATGGGGATCGCCTCGGCCTTCGCGCTGGCGATGATCCCGCTCGCCTCGCTGCTGTGGACCGTCGTCAGCAAGGGCATCAACCGCTTCGACGTCGCGTTCTTCACCGAGTCCGCGCGTGGGGTCATCGGCGCCGGTGGCGGCGCCAGCCACGCGATCGTCGGGACCCTGGTCATCACCGGGATCGCGACGCTGATCTCGGTCCCGATCGGCCTGATGGCGGCGATCTACCTGAACGAGTACGGCGGCACGAGCCGCCTGCGCCGGGCCCTGACCTTCTTCGTCGACGTGATGACCGGGATCCCGTCGATCGTTGCCGGCCTGTTCGCCTACGCGCTCTTCGAGATCTTCTTCGGCCCCGGCATCCGCCTCGGGATCATGGGCTCGGTCGCGCTCACCGTGCTGATGATCCCGATCGTCATCCGCTCGTCGGAGGAGATCCTCAAGATCGTCCCCAACCACCTCCGCGAGGCGTCCTACGCCCTCGGGACCCCGAAGTGGAAGACGATCACCAAGGTCGTCCTGCCGACTGCGCTGGCCGGCCTGGTCACCGGGATCATGCTCGCGATCGCTCGGATCGTCGGCGAGACGGCACCGCTCCTGGTCACGACCGGGGTGATCGACTCGATGAACGCGAACGCGTTCGACGGCCGGATGCAGAACCTCGCGGTCTATGCCTACAACGAGTACAAGAACCCCGGCGTGCCCCCGGAGCCGTCGTTCGACCGCGCCTGGACGGCGGTGCTGGTCCTGATCCTGATCGTGATGCTGCTGAACCTGGCGGCGCGGTGGGTCTACCGCCGCTTCGGGACCGAGATCCGCTGACTTCGATGGAAGAAGAGAGGAAGAGAATGATCGAGACCACCGCCAACCCCGAGGCCCCGGCCCGCCGCGACGGCGAGCAGCCGGCCGCCGACCGCCGTGACGCCGAGCCGCAGCGGACCGGTCGCGGCTGGGGGGCCGGCAAGGCCGGCTCCGACGCCAAGCGCGTCGACCTCCGCGACGTCAACCTCTTCTACGGCGACTTCCACGCGGTCGCCGACGTCGACATGACGATCGAGCCGAACAAGGTGACGGCGCTGATCGGCTCGTCGGGCTGCGGGAAGACGACCGTCCTGCGCTCGATCAACCGCATGCACGAGCTGACGCCGGGGGCTCGCGCCGCCGGCACGATCGAGATCGACGGCGAGGACATCTACGCCCCCGGCGTCGACCCGGTCGTGGTCCGCCGCCTCGTCGGGATGGTCTTCCAGAGCCCGAACCCGTTCCCGACGATGTCGATCTACGAGAACGCAGCCGCCGGGCTCGCACTCAACGCGAAGCCGTCGAAGTCGGAGCTCGACGAGATCGTCGAGCGCTCCCTGCGCGGCGCCCATCTCTGGGACGAGGTCAAGGACCGGCTCGACAAGCAGGGCTCGGGGCTCTCCGGCGGCCAGCAGCAGCGGCTCTGCATCGCCCGCGCGATCGCGGTCGAGCCCGAGGTGCTGCTGATGGACGAGCCCTGCTCAGCGCTCGATCCGGTGGCGACGCTGGCGATCGAGGACCTGATCCAGGAGCTGAAGTCGAAGTACACGATCGCGATCGTCACCCACAACATGCAGCAGGCGAGCCGGGCGAGCGACCGCACGGCGTTCTTCAACCTCGAGCGCAGCGGCGATCCCGGCCGGCTCGTGGAGATCGACGAGACGACGAAGATCTTCTCGAACCCGGAGAAGCAGGCAACCGAGGACTACGTCAGCGGGAGGTTCGGATGACGAGGACCCGACAGGCCTACGTCGAGGAGCTCACCGAGCTCGAGGAGCGGGCGCTCGGTGGCCTCGATCTCGTCGCCGAGACGCTGACGCGGACGCTCGAGGCGATCGAGCACTCCGACGTCGAGCTCGCCGGGATGGTGATCGCCGACGACGATCGGATCGACGGTCGCTACCTCGAGGTCCACCAGTCGATCCTGACGCTGCTCGCCACCCAGCAGCCGGTCGCGACCGACCTGCGGTTGATCGCCGCTCTGCTCCACGTCATGAAGTCGATCGAGCGGATGGGCGATCAGTG
>DATMCB010000164.1:0-5134 GCA_035558835.1 Solirubrobacterales bacterium | reverse complement strand
CTCGAGAGCTTCCGCGTCGTCACCGAGAAACGGGCCGACGGCCGGGTCGAGACCGAGGCGACGATCAAGCTCTGGGTCGGCGAGCAGCGCTACATCCGGACGGCCGAGGGCAACGGGCCGGTCAACGCGCTCGACCGCGCGCTCCGGGCCGCGATCACCGAGCAGCATCCGCAGATCGCCGAGGTCGAGCTGACGAACTTCAAGGTCCGGATCCTCGACGAGCACCACGGCACCGCCTCGGTGACCCGCGTGCTCCTCGACTCCTCCGACGGCACCCGGGCATGGAGCGCGCTCGGCGTCTCCGAGAACGTCATCGAGGCTTCCTGGGAGGCGCTCGTCGATTCGCTCGAGTACGCCTTCCAGCCGCGCAGCGCCGACCGCGGCGGCGGGCGACCCGCCGCCGTCGCCGGGGACGCTTGAGCGGCGAGGAGCGGATACCGCTCGCGCGACCGGTCCTCGGCGAGCGCGAGGAGGAGCTCGTCCTCGAGGTGCTGCGCTCGGGGATCCTCTCGCTCGGCCCGATGCTGCCGCGCTTCGAGGCCGACTTCGCGCGCCGCCTCGGCGTCGCCGACGCGGTCGCGGTCTCGAGCGGCACGGCGGCGCTCCACCTCGCCGTCCGGTCGATGGGGTGGGGACCCGGGGACGACGTCCTGACGACGCCGCTGAGCTTCATCGCCTCGTCGAACTGCCTGCTCTTCGAAGGCGCGCGGCCGGTCTTCTGCGACGTCGACCCGGCGACGCTCTGCGTCGACCCCGAGGCCGTCGCCGCATCGGTCGGAGAGAGCACCGCGGGCCTCCTGCCGGTTCACATCTTCGGCTGGCCGGCGGCGATGGACGAGCTCGAGGCGACCGCGGCGGGGGGCGGCATCGGCATCGTCGAGGACGCTGCGGAGGCGCTCGGGACCGTCTGCGCCGACGGTCGCGAGGTCGGGACTCGCGGCAATCCGGCCGTCTTCGCCTTCTACCCGAACAAGCAGATGACGACGGGGGAAGGCGGAGTCCTCGTCCCGGCCGGGCCGGACGGCGCCGAGGCGGCGCGCAGCGAGCGCAACCAGGGGCGCGCGCCGAACATGAAGTTCATGGACCACGACCGGCTCGGCTTCAACTACCGGCTCACCGACCTGCAGGCCGCGCTCGGGATCGCCCAGCTCGAGCGGCTCGACGATCTTCTCGCCGGTCGCGCCGCCGTCGCCACCGCCTACTCGGAGCGGCTGCGAGCGCTCGGGGCCGCCGAGCCCGGAGCGGGTGATCCCGAGGACCTCGTCCTGCCGCTCGGCGATCGTGGCCGTGAGCGGCGGAGCTGGTTCGTCTACGTCGTCCGCCTGCCCGCCGAGGCGGATCGCGACGGCGCGATCGCCGAGCTCGACCGGCGCGGCATCGACGCCCGCCCGTACCTGCCGTGCATCCACCTGTCCGATTTCTACCGCGAGCGGTTCGGGCACCGTCCCGGCGAGTTCCCGGTCGCCGAGGATTTCTCGCGACGCTCGCTGGCGCTGCCCTTCCATCCCGGCGTGACCGAGGCCGTCGTCGAACGGGTCGTCGGCGCGCTCGCCGATGTCCTCGGGCGGCGCTCCGGCTCAGGGCCGGGCCGTTCATAGACTGACTGCCCCATGCCCCGCTTCGAGCAGGATCCCGACCCGGTCTTCTGGCAGCTCAACGCATCGCTGAGCTTCGACCGCCGGCTCGCGCCCTACGACGTCCGCCAGTCGCGGGCGCATGCGCGGGCGCTGCGCGCGGCCGGGATCCTCGACGACGGCGAGCTCGAGGAGCTGCTCGCCGGGCTCGATCGGGTCGAGGCAGAGCTCGAGGCGGGCGAGTTCCCGTTCGAGCCCGGCGACGAGGACATCCACATGGCAATCGAGCGACGACTCACCGAGATCGCCGGCCGGGTCGGCGGCAAGATCCACACCGGCCGCTCCCGCAACGATCAGGTCGTCACCGACCTCGCGATGTTCGTCGCCGATCGCGCCGCCGTCGCCGGCGAGCTCCTCGTCGATTGCCTGCGCCGGATCCACGCGCTCGCCTCCGAGCACCGCGATGCCCGGCTTCCGGGCTACACCCACCTGCAGCGGGCTCAACCGGTGTCGTTGGGCCATCACCTGCTTGCCTGGTTCTGGATGCTCCGCCGCGACGTCGACCGCTTCGCCGCGGCGCGGGAGGCGGCCGCGGCGCTGCCCCTCGGCTCGGGGGCGCTGGCGGGCGTGAACTGGGAGCTCGACCGCCCGGCGCTCGCCGCCGAGCTCGGCTTCGACCGGGTCGTCGAGAACTCGATCGACGGCGTGTCGAACCGTGACTTCGCGCTCGACTACCTGGCGGCGGCCGCGACCTGCGCCACGCACCTGTCGCGGATCGGGTCCGAGATCGTCCTCTGGTCGACGAGCGAGTTCGGCTTCTGCCGGCCCGCCGAGGAGTTCAGCTCCGGCTCGTCGATCATGCCCCAGAAGATGAACCCCGACGCCGCGGAGCTGCTCCGCGCCAAGGCGCCGCGGGTCGTGGCGGCGCTGACGACGCTGACCGGCGTCATGCACGGGCTGCCGCTCGCCTACAGCAAGGACCTCCAGGAGGACAAGGAGCCGCTGTTCGACGCCGCCGACACGATCGAGCTCTGCCTGCGCGCGCTCGACGGGATGCTCCCCGGGATCGCCTTCGACCACGAGCGGATGGCCGCTGCCGCCGCGGACGAGATGGCTGCGGCGACGGACGTCGCCGACCTCCTCGTCCGCCGCGGGCTGCCGTTCCGCGAGGCGCACGGAGTCGTCGGCGGGCTCGTCCGCCACGCCCTCGACGCCGGGATCCCGCTCTCGGCGATCCCGCCAGAGGAGCTCAGTGGCTTCTCGGAGCTTCTCGACGACGAGTACTACGAGGTCCTCGGCGAGGGCTCGTGGCTCGACTCGAAGGTCTCGCGGGGAGGAACGTCGGCGACCGCGGTCGCCGAGCAGCTCGAGATCGCCGCGGCGAGCCTCGCCGGCCTCGATTGATGGCGGGTGTGGAGGCGGGGGCGGCGCTCGACCGCGAGTTCTTCGCCCGCCCGCCTCGGGAGGTGGCCGCCGAGCTGATCGGCTGCACCCTGCTCCACGACGGCGTCGGCGGGACGATCGTCGAGACCGAGGCCTATGAGCGAGGCGATCCCGCCTGCCATGCCTTCGGCGGGCCGACCCGGCGCAACGCGCCGCTGTTCGGGCCTCCCGGCCACGCCTACGTCTACCTCTGCTACGGGATCCACTCGATGTTCAACCTGGTCACCGAGCCCGAGGGGACCGCGGCCGCCGTCCTCGTCCGCGCCCTCGAGCCGACCGCCGGCATCGACGCGATGCGGGAGCGCCGCGGCCTCGAATCCGATCGCAACCTCTGCTCGGGCCCGGGGAAGATCTGCCAGGCGCTCGCCATCGAGCTCGGCCAGAGCGGTGCCGATTCGCTGCGCGAGCCGTTCGCGCTGCTCGCCCCGGCTTCGAACGGGCATCGCGACGTCGTGGCCGGGCCGCGGATCGGGCTGACGAAGGCGGCCGACTACCCGTGGCGTTACTGCCTGGCCGACAGCCCGTACCTGTCGCGGCCGGCCGGCTGAGCGCTGCCTGCGATCAGGGGACGGTGCCGCCGGCGTCGGCGCCGCCGGTCCCGGTCGCGGGCGGTGCCGACTGCTCGGGCGCGGCGGGCGCCGGCGCGGCCTCGGTCGGGGCCGGCGCCGGTGCCACCGGCGCCGGTGCGGTCGTCGTCGCCGGCGGCACGTAGGTGTCTGTCGTGGTCGCCGGCGGCACGTAGCTGTCGGTGGTCGAGGTCGTGTCGGTGCTGGTGTCGGCACCGCGGGAGGCCTGCAGGCCGTCCCAGGCGCTGACGACGTCGCTGAAGATCAGCGCCGGGATCGTGCCGCCGTCGACCGGGCCGCCCGCGAACTCGGTCTCCATCGGCGTCGCTCCGTCCGGGTAGCCGACCCAGACGGCGACGGTGATGTCCTCGTTGGCGCCGACGAACCAGGCGTCGGCGTTGTTGTCGGTCGTCCCGGTCTTGCCCCAGATGTAGTCGTCGCCGACCTGGGCCCGTTCGCCGGTGCCGCTGGTGACGACGGTGTGGAGGATGTCGGTCGCGTTCTGGGCGACCGACGGGTCGACGACCTGGTCGGAGACCTTCTCGTTCTCGCCGCTGCCGCCGAGGGTGTCGGGCACCGGCTTGTCGTCCTGGTCGACGACCTTGTCGATCGCCACCGGCCCCTCGCCGTTGCCCTGGCTCGCCTCGGTGCCGCTGATCCGGGCGCCGCCGTTGGCGAGCGTGTTGTAGGCGTAGGCCATCTCGAGCGGGGTCACACCGTGCTTGAGCCCGCCGAGGATCATCGCGGGGTTGTCGTCGAGCCTCGAGGTGATGCCGAGCTCGTGGGCGGTCTTGACGATGTCGTTGAGGCCGACCTCCATGCCGAGCTGGGCGTAGACCGAGTTGTCGGAGTAGGTCGTCGCGGTCGCGATCGAGGCGCTGCCGAGGTAGTTGTCGTCGTAGTTGTTGACGCGGAAGTAGTCGGTCACCTCCTTCTTCTTGCCGTTCTTGCGGATCGTCGTCTTGAACGGGATCTGCTGCGGGGCCGACTCGAAGGTCTCGTCCGGCGAGTGTCCTTCGCGAAGCGCGGTGACGAGCGTGAACGGCTTGAACGACGAGCCGGGCTGGCGCTGGCCGTTGGTCGCGAGGTTGAACGGGCTCTTGTCGAAGTCCTGGCCGCCGACCATCGCCAGCACGTCGCCGCTGCCGTTGTCGATCGCGACGACGGCGGAGGTCGGGCCGAGGCCGGCGAGGTTGTCGGAGACCGCCTGCTCGGCTGCCTTCTGAAGCCCGTAGTCGAGCGTCGACTTGACCACCAGGCCACCGCCGAAGGCCTGGCCGGCGCCGTACTTGTCGACCACCTGCTGGCGCAGCCAGTCGGTGAAGTAGGGCGCCTTCGAGTCGACGGTGGGGGGCTGGATGTCCTTCTTGGTCGGGACCGGGGCGTCGAGCATCGCCTGGAAGTCGTCGTCGCTCACCTCGAGGACTCCCTGGTCGCGCATCTTCTCGAGGACGACGTTGCGCTGGGCCTGGGCGTCGACCGGGTTGTTGACCGGGTCGTAGGCGGAGGGCGAGGAGATCAGGGCGGCCAGCATCGCCGACTCGACCGGGG
>DATMCB010000163.1:0-3498 GCA_035558835.1 Solirubrobacterales bacterium | reverse complement strand
GATCGCCCGCGGGGCGGCGCCGAGGAAGTCGAGGTCGGAGATCTGCTCGAGCGCCGCGTAGAAGTCGCGCTCGGCGGCCCGGTGGGTGACCATCACGAGGCTCGCCTCGCGGCCGGTGCCGCGCTGGACGACGCTCTTGACGGAGATCCCGTTGCGGCCGATCACGTCGGCGATCCGGGCCAGGACCCCGGGTTCGTCGGCGACTTCGAGGTGGAGGTAGAACGACGACTCGAGGTCGTCGAGGATCTCGAGGCGGCGATCGGCGAAGTGGACCGGCGCCTCCCCGGAGAGGATCGACGAGACATCGGCAAGGACGGCGGAGGCGGTTTCGATCCCGCCGGCCCCGGGCCCCGAGATCGTGATCTCGCTGATCGTCGGGCCCTCGAGCGTGACAGCGTTGAAGGGGCCCTCGACCGGGGCGAGCGGATGGCCGCGGTAGAGGAAGCACGGGAATACCCGGACGCTGATCGCGGCCCCGTGCTTCTCGGCGACGCCGAGCAGCTTCAGCGACAGCCCGAGCTCCTTCGCGTAGGCGAGGTCATCGGGGCGGATCCCGGTGATCCCCTCGAAGGAGACGTCCTCGAGCCCGACCCGGGTGTCGAACGCGAGCCGGGCGAGGATCGCCATCTTCGCCGCGGCGTCGGCGCCGTTGACGTCGTCGGTCGGATCGGCTTCCGCGTAGCCGAGCTCCTGGGCGCGGGCGAGGACGTCCTCGTAGGTGGCGCCGGTGCCGGCCATCTCGCTGAGGATGAAGTTGGTGGTCCCGTTGACGATCCCCGAGATCCGCTCGATCGGGAGGACGCCGTGACCCTCCTGGACGACGCGGATCACCGGCACCGCGCCGGCGACCGCGGCCTCGTAGCGGATCTGGACGCCGTTGGCACGCGCCGCCTCGAAGAGCTCGTCACCGCACTGCGCGACGAGCTGCTTGTTGGCGGTGACGACCGGCTTGCCCGCCCGCAGCGCCGCCAGCACGTAGTCGCGGGCCGGATCGATGCCGCCGATCAGCTCGACGATCAGGTCGGAGCCGGCGAGGATCTCCTCGAAGTCGCCCGAGCTGCGGCGGAGGACGCCGCTGATCTCGGGGCGGATCCCGGACGCGGTCGCGACCGCGTCCGCCCGCGTGGAGACGAGCTCGTGGAAGGCACTGCCGACAGTGCCGAGGCCGAGCAGCCCGATCCGCGTGATCGCAGGTGGCTCAGACATCTCTGGAGACGAGGTCGCCGTAGGTCTCGCGCCGCACCGCCAGGCTCGCCTGCCCGTCGGCGCAGAGGACCACCGGGGGGCGGGGAATCCCGTTGTAGTTGTTGGCCATCGCGTAGCCGTAGGCCCCGGTCGCCGGCGTAACCAGCAGGTCGCCGGGCCGCGGGTCGGCGAGCGCGACGTCGCGGACGAGGATGTCGCCGGACTCGCAGTGCTTGCCCGCGACCGTGCTCGTCACCGTCGCGGCCGCATCGGCGCGGTTCGCGATCAGCGCCTCGTAGCGGGAGCCGTAGAGCATCGGCCGGAGGTTGTCCGACATGCCGCCGTCGACCGCGACGTAGGTGCGAACGCCGGGGATCTCCTTGACGGTGCCGACCGTGTAGACGGTCACCCCGGCGTTGCCGACCAGCGAGCGGCCCGGCTCGAGCAAGACCTTCGGCAGCGGGTCGAAGCAGCGCTCGAGCGCATCGACCTTGAGATCGACGTAGCGCTCGATCGAGGGCGGCCGGTCCGACCCCGTGTAGGCGATGCCGAGCCCGCCGCCGACGTTCATCACCCGGGGGTGGTGGGGGCGGCAGAACTCGGCCATCAGCTCGATCGCATGGACGTACGGGTCGAGCTCGTAGATCTGCGAGCCGATGTGGGCGTGAAAGCCGGCGAGGCGGAGATGGCGGGACGAGTTGACCGCCGCGACCGCCGCTTCGGCCTGCCCGCCCTCGATCGCGAAGCCGAACTTGGAGTCGATCTGACCGGTCTGGACGTAGGAGTGGGTGGAGGCGGTGATCCCCGGCGTGAGCCGGATCAGCACGTCCTGGTCGCGGTCGGCGAGCCAGTCGGCGCGGGCGATCTCGTCGAGCGAGTCGACGACGATGAAGCCGATACCCGCCGCGAAGGCCATCCGCAGCTCGGCGGCTGACTTGTTGTTGCCGTGCATGTAGATCCGCGCCGGGTCGAAGCCG
Organism: Solirubrobacterales bacterium; assembly: GCA_035558835.1. Lineage (GTDB taxonomy): Bacteria > Actinomycetota > Thermoleophilia > Solirubrobacterales > 70-9 > RHKX01. Next base: position 1,336 of record DATMCB010000163.1, on the reverse strand, counting down.
GCCGCAAGCGCCATGTGCAGCTCGCCGCCGGAGGCGATGTCGACGCTGAGGCCCTCCTCCCGGCAGATCCGGTAGACGGCAGTGATCGGCGCCGCCTTACTCGCGTAGAGGACCTCGAAGTCGACGCCGCGAGCGCGCAGCGCGCCGGTGAAGGTCCGGGCACGGGCGCGAATGTCGTCGGAGGCGTAGAGGTAGGCCGGCGTCCCGAACTCGCGGGCGACGTCGACGACATCGCAGCCGCCGACGATCAGGTGTCCCTCGTCGCTGACCGCGCTGCCGAGCGGATAGACGGGCGATCCGGTCACGGGACCGCCGGTGGCTGTCGCGATGCTGCGGCTCATCGGCCGCATTCTCACATGCGCTTCGGGACTAGGGTTGGCAGCGGTGCGGCTGGCAACTCCCGATCCCCCCGATCGCAGCGGCATCCACGAGGGCCGGCCCTACTGGATGTGGCTGCCGAGCGGCGCCGGTCCCTGGCCGGGGATGGTGATCGTTCACGGCGCCGGATCGGCGAAGGAGAACCACGCCGACTTCGGGCGGCTCTGCGCCGCGAACGGCTGGGCCGCCGTCAGCTACGACCAGCGCGGCCACGGCGACAGCAGCGACGAGATGGCACCGGCGGCGCTCGCCGACGTCGGCCGGATGGCGGCCCTGCTCGGCTCCGTCGACGGGGTCGACGAAGGCTGCGTCTGCGCCCGCGGTTCGAGCATGGGCGGCTGGCTGGCGATCCACGCGGCGGCGACCGACCCGTCGATCGCCGGCCTGATCGCGATCTGCCCGGCGTCGGAGGAGGGGCTGCGCCGCGGCCTCCGCGAAGGTCGGTTCGAGATGCGCGCCGACGTCGCCGCGCTCGATGCGTGGCTCGGCGAGCACGACCTTCGCGATGCCGTCTCCCAAATCGCGCCGAAGCCGCTCGTCCTCCTCCATGCCCGCGGCGACGAGCAGGTGCCGAGCGAGTGGTCGGAGGAGCTCTACACCCACGCCGGCGACCCGCGCCGCGTCCTGATCGTGCCCGGAGGTCATCACCGCTCCGTCCAGCACGACCCGGAGCTGCAGGTCACGGCGCTGCGTTGGCTCGGCCGCGAGCTCGGCCGCGGCTGAGCGGGGCCCGCTGCCTGAGATCTAGAGGTAGCCCATCGGATCGACGGCCGTGCCGTTGATCCGGACCTCGAAGTGGAGGTGGTCGCCGAAGCAGTGGCCGGTACAGCCGACGTAGCCGATCACGTCGCCCTGCTGGACCGACCCGGAGGTGATCGCGAAGCTCGACTGGTGAGCGTAGCAGGTCGAGAGCCCGCCGCCGTGATCGATGCAGGTGTAGTTCCCGTAGCCGCTCACC
>DATMCB010000162.1:0-2788 GCA_035558835.1 Solirubrobacterales bacterium | reverse complement strand
CTACTTCCTGCCGCTCGGAGTGGCGGGGCTCATCGGCGCCCGCCTGATCCTCGGCGCCGGCGAAGGCGTCGTCTACACGGCGAGCTCCGCCTGGGTCGTCGACATCACCGACCCGGCGCGCCGCGGCCGCATCATCGGCCTCTACGGCCTCGCGATCTGGGGCGGCCTCTCGTTCGGGCCGCCGATCGGCGACTTCCTGCACCGGGCGGTCGGCTACGGCGCGGTTTGGGCCTTCGCGGCCGCCGCTCCGCTCGCGGCCGCGCTCGTCGCCGCCCGGATCCCGGAGCCACCGCGCCCGGCCCCCGGGCCGGCCGACGACGGCCGCACCCGGCTGTTCGCCCGCGAGGCGATCGGGCCCGGGCTCGCGATGACGATGGCGACGCTCGGCTACGCGGCGCTGGCCGGCTTCATCGTCCTCCACCTCGACGCCCGCGGGATCGATCACGGCGCGACCATCTTCACGGCCTTCGCGCTGACCGTCGTCGCGGCCCGGGTCCTGCTCGGATGGATGCCGGACCGCTTCGGCGGCGTCCGCTGCGCGATCGGCGCCGGGGTGATCGAGGCGCTCGGCCTCGTCCTGATCGCGCTCGCCGGGAACATCGAGACGGCGCTGGCGGGGGCGATAGCGGTCGGGGCCGCGTTCTCGCTGATGTTCCCGAGCCTCGTCCTGCTCGTGATGGAGCGCGTGTCGCCACAGCGCCGCGGCGTCGCGATGGGCACTTTCACCGCCTGCTTCGACGTCGGCGTCGGGATCGGCGCGCCGGTCGCCGGCATCGCCGCCGCGCTCGGCGGCTACGGGGCCGCCTTCGCGGTCGCCGCGGTGGCCGCGGTCGGCGCCTGCTCGGTCGCGGCCCTGCTCGGCCGCCGCCGCGCCGGCCTCGGGCGCGCGGTCCCGATCGGCGTCGTCGCCGCCTGCCTCGCCGCCGTCGCGCTGGCCCCGCCGGGCGCCAGGGCCGCCGCCGGCGACTGCCTCGGCAGCCCGCACCCGGAGCGGGATCGTCCCGCCGAGCGGCTCCGGTTCGGGATCGCGCCGCTCGCCGCCGGCAGCGCCGGCGCCGTCCAGGACGAACCTGTGCCGGAGGACCGCAGGGCGGCGATCGACCGCCTCGGCGAGCTCCGGCCGCCGCATCGCGCGCTCGTCCTCCGCCTCAACCGGATGTTCTGGGCGGACGGGACGGCCGGGATCAGGCGCTACGCGCGGATCGTCGACCGCTTCGCCGCGGCCGGCTTCGCGACCGAGCTTCAGGTCCGCTACCACCCGCCGGCAGGCCGGGCCGGCGACATGCGGGCGTGGAAGCGCTACGTCCGCCGGGCCGTCCGGATCCTCGGCCGCCGCCCGTCGGTGGTCGCGTTCTCGATCACCAACGAGGCGAACTTCGACGTCTCGCCGAACACCTCCGACGGCAGCTACCCGGGCGTCCGGAGAGCGGTCGTCGCCGGCGTCGCCGCCGCCCAGCACGAGCTCCGCGCGATCCATCGCCGCGACATCGACCTCGGCTTCTCGTTCGCATGGCGCTGGCTGCCGGCTTCCGATCGCGAGTTCTGGGAGGAGATCGGTCGCCGGGCCACGCCGCGCTTCCGGCACGCGCTCGACTACGTCGGCCTGCAGATCTACCCGGGGCTGATCGTCCCGCCCGCGATCCCGCCCGGCTCGAGCGCCGGCGCTGCGACGGTCGAGGCGCTGACCCTGATGCGCCGCTGCTACCTGCCGAAGGCGGGGATCGGGCCGCGTACCGACCTCTGGGTGACCGAGAACGGCTACGTCACCAACCTCGGCCGGACCGAGGCGGAGCAGCGAACGGCGCTCCTATCGACCGTGCGGGCGGTCCACCGCTGGTCGGGGACGCTCGGGGTCAGCGACTACCGCTGGTTCAACCTCCGCGACAACGTCAGCGGCGGACCGGGGCTGTTCGATTCGGTCGGCCTGCTCCGCGACGACTACTCGCGGAAGCCGGCGTTCTCGGCCTATCGGAACTCGATCCGCCGGTTCGGCACCGGCCGCGTAGGGTTCCGGCGGTGAGCGCCGCCCCCGAGATCACGCTGCACGGGCTGCCGCCGTCGCATCCGTCGATGGCGGCCGAGCAGGCCCTGCGGCTCAAGGGCATCGGGTTCGAGCGCGTCGAGATGGAGATGGGCCGCCACAACGAGCAGATGGAGGCGATCTACGGCGCCGGCAACCGGACCGTGCCGGGGATGGTCGTCGACGGCGAGCCCGTCCACGGCTCGCGAGCGATCTTCGCGCGGCTCGAGGAGATCGCTCCCGAGCCCGCTCTCTACCCGGAGCCGATCGCCGCGGCGGTGCGCGAGGCCGACCGCTGGGGCGACGAGGAGCTGCAGGACCTCGGCCGCCGGCTGCCCTGGGGGGCGCTCCACTTCCGCCCCGAGGCTCTCGGCACGATCGGCGGCGGCCCGACGCTCGATCCGGCCGGGACCGACTTCGCGATCAGGTTCCTGCGGGCGGGCTGGAAGTACCACGGGATCAGCGCCGAGCGGCTCGCCGACGACCTCGAGGGGCTGCCGGCGAAGCTCGAGCGGATCGACGAGCTCGCCAAGGCCGGCGTGATCGGCGCCGAGACCGCGAACGCCGCCGACCTGCAGATCGGCTCGACGATCCGGGTGCTGCTGACGCTCGGCGACCTCGAGCCGCTGCTGGCCGGGAGCGCCGGCGAGCGGATCGCTCGCCGCTGGTTCCCCGATTTCCCCGGCCACGTCCCGGCCGGGGCGTTCCCGGCCGGCTGGGTGCCGTCGCTCAGCTAGGCGTGCGCTGACGCGGGCTGCTCACCGGCTT
>DATMCB010000161.1:0-6482 GCA_035558835.1 Solirubrobacterales bacterium | reverse complement strand
GATCGGGTCGAACGCCGAGCCGTGCTCGACGTAGAAGCAGATCCCGTCGCGCTCCTCGACGGCGCTGACGGCCGCCTCCCGATTCCGCCACGCCGAGGCGACCGCGAGGGCGAAGCCGGTCGCGATCGCCGGGACCTGCGGGAACCACGGCCCGGCGGCGCCGGCCAGGATCGCGAACAGCGCGATCGGCCAGAGCCGGGCGAGCGCGATCCGCACCGGCGTCTCGGCCGGGAGCTGGGTCGAGGTCTTCGCGGCGGCAAGCGGGCCGCGGAGGACCTCAGCGGTCCGGGCGGGCCGGCCGAGCCAGGTCCCGACCCCGATCGCGATCAGCCACCAGCCGAGCGCGAGCGCGGCGAGCACGTCGTCGCCGGTGCCGTTGATTGTCACCGCCGAGATCGCGGCGAGGCCGGTCGCCTCGATCGCGACGAGCAGCACCGTTCCGCGAAGCAGGTCCTTGTACTGCATCAGCCAGCCAGCGCGGCCAGGATCGGGAGCAAGCCGGCCGGACCGGCGACGACGACGTCGGCACGAAGGGCGATCTCCTCCGGTCCCTCGGCGGAGGCCACGCCGATCCGGACGGCGTGGCCGAGCCGGCCGCAGGCGACGAGGCGATCGAGCGCCGAGTAGGCGTCGAGGTCGGTGCGATCGTCGCCGGCGTAGAGGGCGGCCGTCGCGGCGGTGCCGAGCAGGAGCGATTCGACGGCGGTGCCCTTGTCGACCTCCCCCGGCGGGCGCAGCTCGAGCACCTTGCGGCCGCGGTGCAGGACGAGCCCCGCGGCTTCGGCTCGGGCGGCGATCCGCTCGGCCAGGGCTTCAGCGCCGGCCTCGTCGGCGGCCCCACGCCAGTGCAGAGCGACGATCGGCCCCTTGTCCTCGACGCGGAGCCCGGCGGCGTCGAGCTCCCCCGCATCGAGGTCGCCTCCGAAGCGGGCCGCCGCCCGGGCGTCCGCGCCGAGCTCCGGCGCGGCGCGCGCCTCGGAGCCGTTCGGGAGCAGCAGCTCGAACCCGTGGTTGCCGATGTAGGTCAGCTTCTCGAGCCCGACGATCCGCCGGGCGACCGACGCGCGGCGGCCGCTGACGACCGCGACGGCGGCGTAGCGGTCGGCGATCCGGGCGAGCGCGACGCGGGCCTCGTCGGGAACGGCGGCTAGCTCGGGCCGCTCGACGATCGGGGCGAGGGTGCCGTCGAGGTCGCAGAGGATCGCCGCGGCGCCCGGCTCGGCCAGCAGCGGCTCGATCGCGGCAGGTCGGCCCGGGTCGCTCATGCTCATCTAGTATCGCGGCGTGCCCGCGAACCGGACGATCCGCTTCGCCGCGATCGGGGTACTGGCCGGGGCCTTCAGCGGTCTGTTCGGGGTCGGAGGCGGGATCGTGATGGTGCCGCTGCTGATCATGCTCGGCTTCGGCGAGCGCCGGGCGACGGCCACTTCGCTGTCGGCGATCGTCGTCATCGCCGCCGCCGCGGCGGCTATCCACGGCCTCTACGGCAACGTCCGCCTCGGCGATGCGGCCCTGCTCGTCGTGCCGGCCGTCGCCGGCGTCGGCATCGGCGTCGCCGTCCAGCAGCGGATCGCCGAGCGAGCGGTCTCGCTGCTCTTCGCGCTGCTCCTGTTGGCCGTCGCCGTCGAGTTGATCGTGCCCTGATGGACGTCGTCCTCGCCATCGTCCTCGCCCTCTTCGGCGGCGCCGTTGGCGGCCTCCTCGGCGTCGGCGGCGGGATCCTCTTCGTCCCGGCGCTGGCGATCTTCCTCGGCAACAGCCAGCTCGAGGCCGAGGCGACCTCGCTGCTCGTGATCGTCCCGATGGCGATCGTCGGCACATGGCGGCAGGTTCGTCACGGCAACGTCGACGTCCGCGAGGGGATGTTGATCGGCATGCTCTCGCTGCCCGGCGTCGTCGTCGGGGTCGTCGTCGCCAACGCGCTTCCGCAGCGGGCGCTCGAGCTCGGGTTCGCGGGGCTGTCGCTGATCGTCGCCGTTCGGCTGCTGAAGCGCGGCCTCGCCGAGCCCGACCCGGAGCCGGAAGGGGCCGCGAGGTGAGCGACGGAATCGACATCGGCCAGGGGGCCTTCATCCCGATCGCCGAGGTCGAGCTCCGGGCGAGCCGCTCCGGCGGCCCCGGCGGCCAGCACGCCAACGTCACCGCCTCGCGTGTCGAGGCGGTCTTCGACGTCCGCGCCTCGGCAGCGCTGAGCGGCGTGCTCAAGGACCGGATCGCCGGCCGGCTCGGGCCCCGCGTCACGGCGGTCTCGCAGGAGGCGCGCGGTCAGGCGCGGAACCGCGAGATCGCGCTCGAGCGGCTGCGCAGCCGGCTCGCCGATGCCGCGACCCCACGCAAGCAGCGGCGCCCGACCCGGCCCGGTCGCTCAGCCCGCGAGGAGCGGCTGCGGTCGAAGCGCCGCCAGTCCGAGCGCAAGCGCCTCCGCCGGCGGCCGAGCGCCGAGGATTGAGCGATCGGCCCGATGAAGTCGTCGACACCCACGGTATGCGTGGGTGACGACGCGTTCACGGCCGCTTACCGCAAACCGTGCTCCAAGGCGCCCTTGACCGAGGCGTCGAGGGCGTTGATCCGCGCCAGCGCGAGCGCCTCGGCGGAGGCGAAGCCGGAGCCGGCACCGCGAACGCGCCCGGCCGCTTCGGGACCGTGATGGCTGAGCACGCAGTGGAGCAGCGCCAGGCGCCGCTGCGGCTCGAGGCGGGCGGCCGCGGGCTCGATCAGCGACGCGCCGATCGCGAGGTGGCCGAGCATCGCCCCCTCGTCGCTGATTCCGAACTCGGCCCCGTAGGTGAACTCGCGGGCCTTGCCGACGTCGTGGAGGAGCGCCGCCGCCATGAGCAGGTCCGAGTCGAGCTTCGGATGGAGCTGGCAGACCTCGCCGACGAGCGTGGCGACCGCGACCGTGTGCTCGAGCAGCCCGCCGAGATAGGCGTGATGGCCGCCGCGGGTACAGGGCGCGCGCCGGAACTCCGACGCCACCGGCTCGGTGTCGAGGACCCGCTCGACCACCTCGCGGAGCGCCTGGTCGTAGACCTCGCGGGTCAGATGCTCGAGAAAGCCGTTCAGCTCCTCGATCGAGCGGTAGGCGGACGGGAGGAACTCGGCCGGGTCGAACGAGTCCGGCTCGATCCGCCGCAGCGCCGTCACCTCGGCCGAGAGGTTGCCGCGGAAGCGCTCGACCTTGCCGCGGACCTCGATCGCATCCCCGCGCTCGAAACGGGAGCCGAGCAGATCGACGTCGCGGAAGACGCGGGCCGGGATCGAGCCGGTCCGGTCGCGGAGCTCGAGGCTCAGGTAGGGAGAGCCGTTCTTCGCCTGCTGGCGATCCTTGCGTACCACCGCAAAGCGCCCCGCGAGGGGTCGGCCCGGTTGCAACGCCGCGATCCCCTCGGGGGTCGGAGCGGCTGCGGGATTGGCGGTGGCCTCATCGATGCGGCGATCATGCAACCCGCGCCGGACGAACCTGACCGGCCACCCGACCGTCGCTGCGACGATCGGGCGGCGCTACTGTGAACCGGATGGATCCGATCGTCTGGGAACGGGAGCCGCCGGAGCTGCGCTCGCCGGTGCTCGTAGCCTCGTTCTCGGGCTGGAACGACGCCGCCAGCGCCGCCGGGACCGCCCTCGGCGCGATCGGCGCCGCGTTCGAGACCGAGCTCGTCGCCCGGATCGACCCCGAGGAGTTCTTCGACTTCCAAGCCAACCGCCCGGCGATCGAGATCTCGGCCGGCACGATGCAGGGCGTCGAGTGGCCCGACAACCTGATCGTCTCGGCCAGTGCCGACGACGCCGAGCGCGACCTGCTGGTGATCAGCGGAACCGAGCCGAGCACCCGCTGGCGGACCTTCTGCAACGCCGTCCTCGACGTCGCCGAGGCGTGCGGGGTCGAGTCGGTGGTCACGTTCGGATCGCTGATCGCCGACGTCGCCCACACGCGCCCGGTCCCGATCACCGGCCTCGCCACCGACGAGGCGATGATCGAGCAGCTCGGCTTCGAGGACGTCGCCTACGAGGGTCCGACCGGGATCCTCGGGATCTTCCACGCCGCCTGTCGCGAGCGCGGTCTGGCCGCTGCCAGCCTCTGGGCCGCCGTCCCCCACTACGCCGCCGCGGTGCCGAACCCGAAGGCCGGGCTCGCTCTGCTCCGCCGGCTCGAGGGGATGATCGGGATCGCCGTCGAGGCGACCGAGCTCGAGGAGGCGGCGGACGCGTTCGAGCAGCAGGTGACCGAGGCCGTCGCCGCCAACCCGGAGATCAAGGAGATGGTCGAGCAGCTCGAGGAGCAGCAGGACGAGGTGGCCGGGTTCTCACAGGAGGAGGTCCCGTCGGGAGACGCGATCGCGCGCGAGTTCCAGCGGTTCCTCCGCCAGCAGCCCGAGTAGCGGCGACCCTCATCGGACTCTCATCGCCCTCCGCCACGGTGGCTGCGAAGGGCCGCGATGGCGCGGCCCGCGATCGGAAGGGGACAGAGATGAGAGCATCGAGAACGATCGGGGCGGGGGCGGTGATCGCGCTGATCATCGTCGCGCTTGCCTCCTCGGCCGCCGGCGCGTCCGCCCGCGCTGGGTTCGGGGGCGGCTCGGCGACGATCACGAACCGGTTCCTGCCGATCTCCGACTTCCACCGCTGCATCCTGCGCGGCAACGACGGCGGCCAGCGGCTGCGGATCGTCCGGGTCCTGATGGATCGGACGAGGGTCATCCACTTCCACGGGCGCGCCGTTCGCGCCGCGGTGGTCCGCGACACCGTCCGCAACCTGCGCAGCGATCGCCGGATCGAGAAGACGATCGACTACTTCGCCCAGGACCGGCGCGGCGGCGTCCACTACCTCGGCGAGGACGTCGACGAGTACCCGGCCGGCGGCGGGGTCAGCCACGAGGGTCAGTGGCGCGCCGGCCGGCGCGGTGCCCGCCCCGGGTTGCTGATGCCCGCCGAGCCCGCAGTCGGCCGCCGGTTCAAGTCGGAGAACGCGCCGCCGATCGCGGTCGAGAAGGACAAGGTAGTCGCGATGAACGGCACCGAGACGGTCCGCGGCGTCCGCTACCGGCACGTGATGACGATCCGCGAGCACGCGACGGTTCCGAAGCCGGCGGAGTTCGAGACGAAGACCTACGCGCCGGGCGTCGGCGTCATCACCGAGGCGAACGGCGGCGTCGGCCTGGTCGGGTGCACATGACGACCGTCAGGCTTCGCTGGCCGGGCAGATGAGTCGGAAGTCGCACCACGAGCAGACCTCGAACGACGGGCGCGGCTCGAAGTCCTGGCCGGTGATGCCGGCGGCCACCTCGGCGACGGTGCGCTCGACGCGCTCGAGGGCGTCGGGCTCGCCGCCGGCTGGGACCTTCTCGTCGTCGAGGACGTACCAGTAGGAGCCGTCGGCGGCCTCGATGTCCCAGGCCTTGCGGGCGGCGACGCGGTAGAGGGCGATCTGCAGGTCGTCGGTCAGGTCGGCCGCCGCCTTCGGGGGCCCGGTCTTGTAGTCGATCAGCTCGTAGCTGCCGTCGGGGTGGCGATCGACGCGGTCGACGCGGCCACCGATCGTCGTCTCGCCGATCTTGAACGAGAAGCGGCGTTCGAGCCAGACCGGCCGGGCGGCGCCGGCGCTGTGGCGCTCGTGGTAGCGGGCGAGGGCGGCAACGGCACGGTCGCGGTACTGGAGCTCGTCGTCGGAGAACCCGAAGCCGGTCCGCCGCCAGCCCGCCTCGAAGAGGCCGAGCAGCCGATTCAGGCCGCCATCGTCGCCGCCGGCGGCATCGACGTCGCGGATCTCGTCGGCGTGGTAGCGCTCGAGGACGTTGTGGATCAGGATCCCGAAGCGCTGGTTGATCGTCGGCTCCTGCGGGATCGCGAAGACGCGAGCGAACTTGTACTTGAGCGGGCACGTCAGGTAGAGGTCGACGTCGGAGGCCGAAAGCGCCAGCCCGCCGCCGCGCTTCGGCAGGAACGCCTCGAGCCCCGGCTCGCCCCGGCTCGCCAGCTCCTCGCTGCGCCGGGTCCGGTCGCGGCCCTCGTCGAGGACGTACTCGTCGAGGGCGGAGCGATCGAGCTCGGCGAGCTGTTCGGGCGTCGCGATCCGGCCGATCAGCTCGTTCAGGGCGGCGATCGCGTCGCGCTCCGACTCCGAGCCGGGCCGCTGGATCAGCGCCGCCAGCTTCAGCAGCTCGAAGTAGCGGGCGACGGCGCGGTTGACGTCCTCGGCGGTGTCGAGTCGCATCTCGCTGAGCGCCGCGCCGGCTCGCCAGGATGCTTCGAGGACCTCGTCGCGAAGCATCCGGTAGGTCGCATGGAGACCCTCGGCCGGGCCGAACAGCTCCTCCTCGTGAGCCTCCTCGGCGCCGTCGAGGTTTGCGCGGATCGATTCGTAGAGCGGCGAGGGGGCGCTGGCGGCGCCGCGCACCTCGCGCGGATGGGAGAGGACGATCCTGCTCCGCGCCCGGCTTGCCGCCAGATACCCGCGACGGGCGCGAAGCGCATCGGCGACGTCC
>DATMCB010000160.1:0-11192 GCA_035558835.1 Solirubrobacterales bacterium | reverse complement strand
CCGGCGCGGGTCGGATGCCCGGCCGACCGTGCTCCGCGTCGGCGACCTCGAGCTCGACCCGGCCGGCCGCCGCGTCGCCCGTGCCGGCACCGAGATCTCCCTGTCGGCGAAGGAGTTCGCCCTGCTCGAGACCTTCATGCGCAATCCCGGCGCCGTGCTGAGCCGCCTGCAGCTCCTCGAACACGCCTGGGACTACGAGTACGAGAACCGGTCGAACGTGATCGACGTCTACGTCCGCTACCTGCGCGAGAAGATCGACCGGCCGTTCGGCTGCGAGTCGATCGAGACGGTCCGCGGGGCCGGCTACCGGATCAGAGAGCCGGCGCCATCCTGAGCCGGCTGCCGATCCGCGCGAGGATCACGATCGCGTTCGCGGTCGCGATGGCGATCGTCCTCGTCCTCGCCGGCACGTTCGTGTACCTGCGGGTCGCCGACGACCTCAGCAGCTCGATCGACGACGCCCTGCGGACCCGCGTCGACGACCTCGCCCGGCAGCTCCAGGAGAGCGGCCCCGGCGAGGTCGGCCTCGGCGGTCCCCACGCCGAGGGCGCCGAGGACGTTCTCACCCAGGTGCTCAGGATCGACGGATCCGTCGTCGCCTCCTCGGAAGGGATCGGGCGAGCGACGGTCCTGGCGCCGCCCGAGCTTGCCGCCGCCCGCCGCGGACTCGTCTATTTCGACGCCTCCTCGGTTCCGGGGATCGAGAACGGGGCGCGGCTGCTCGCCCGCCCCGTCGATGCCGAGGACGGCCGGTTCGTGATCCTCGCCGGCGCCTCGACCGGCGATCGCGCCGAGACCCTCTCCGGCCTCGTCAAGACGTTCGCGATCGGTGGCCCGCTGGCGCTCCTGCTCGCCTCGGCACTCGGTTGGGCGCTCGCCGCGCTCGCCCTCCGCCCGGTCGAGGCGATGACCGAGCGGGCGCAGCGGATCACCCTCGCGCGCAGCGGCGAGCGGCTGCCGCTGCCGGCGGCGGACGACGAGATCGGCCGGCTCGGACGCACCCTCAACGACATGCTGGCCCGGATCGAGTCGTCGATCGAACGCGAGCGGGCGTTCGTCGCCGATGCCGGCCACGAGCTCCGCACCCCGCTCGCGATCCTCCGCAGCGAGCTCGAGCTCGGCCTTCGGCCCGACCGCGACCACGAGGAGGCGCGAGCGGCGATGCGCTCGGCGATCGACGAGGCATCGCGGCTGGAGATGCTCGCCGATGACCTCCTCACGCTCGCTCGCTCCGACGCTGCCCGGCTGCAGATCGAGCGACGTCCCGTGACCGTCGCCGGGCTCCTCGCCGACACCCGGGCCCGCTTCGCCGGCCGTGGCGAGGCGGTCGGCCGGACGATCGACGTCGAAGCCCCGCCGGCGCTCGTCTGGAACCTCGACCGGGATCGGATCGAGGCGGCCCTCGGCAACCTCGTCGAGAACGCGCTCCGCCATGGCGGCGGCACGATCACCCTCAGCGGCCGCGCCGCCGGCGAGATGCTCGAGTTGTCCGTGGCCGACGAGGGCCAGGGATTCCCGCCCGGGTTCGATCAGCGCGCGTTCGAGCGCTTCAGCCGTGCCGAGGCGGGCCGGACAATGCCCGGCACCGGCCTCGGGCTCGCGATCGTCAAGGCGATCGTGGAGGCCCACGGCGGCGCTGCCGCCGCCGCGAACGTCAGCCCCCACGGCGCAGTCGTGGCCCTGCGCCTGCCATCTCGAACGACCGTCCAGACGGGAAGTGGACCGGGGGTCCTAGGACCAAAGTCCCATTCAGGTGGCCGGCCGGAGCGCCGATGATTACCGCGGCGCGCCAGGAAGGCGCGCCCGAACTTCCCGAAGGAGAGCAAGAGAATGAACCCGTCCCGTCCCACCAGCCCGCTTCGCCCCCGGCACCTGATCGCCGGTCTCGCGGCGGTCGTCCTGGCGCTGCTGCTCCCGGCCGCCGCGTCCGCGAAAGACCGAAACCACGACCGCATCCCCGATCGCTGGGAGCGCAATCACGGTCTGTCGCTGAAGGTCAATCAGGCGAAGCGCGACCAGGATCGCGACCAGCTCAAGAACCGGCAGGAGTGGCGCTCCGGCAACGATCCGCGCGACGACGACTCCGACGACGACGGGATCGAGGACGGCGACGAGGGCTCCGGCACGATCGCCGCCTTCGATCCGGCGACCGGCGAGCTGACGATCAACGTGATGAACGGCGGCTCGGCCACCGGCCGGGTGACCGACGCGACCGAGATCAAGTGCGACGACGGCGACGACCGGGGTGACGAGGACGGCGACGGCCGCGGCGGTGACGACGACGGCACCGACGACCACGGCCACGGCGATCGCGTCGCTCGTTCGGGCGACGACGATCCGGTTGACGATGAGGACCCGGCGGACGACGAGGAGTCGAGCGACGACGACGGCGAGGGCGACGAGTCCGAGTGCACGGTCGACGACCTCGTCCTCGGAGCGGCGGTCCACGAAGCCGAGCTCGAGATCGAGGGCGGCGACGCCGTCTGGGAGGAGATCGAGCTGCTCCGCTGAGCGGCGTCGGCCGCGGGGTCCGGCCTAGACTGGCCCCGTGGCGAACCGGTCCGAGACGCGATGAGCACCGCCTGGCAGGCGGTGCTCTACGTGCACCTGCTGGCGATGGCCTTCTTCCTCGGCGGCCAGCTCGTCGTCGGCCTCGCGCTCGTCCCGGTCGAGCGCAAGAACCCGGATCCGGAGCGGTTGCGCGCCGTCGCGCGCCGGTTCGGAATCGGCTCAGCGGTGGCGCTCGGCGTCCTGCTCGCGACCGGGATCGCGATGGCGAGCCACTTCTCGCTTTGGAGCCTCGACACCCTGCAGGTCAAGCTCGTGCTCGTCGCCGTCCTGATCGTCCTGACCCTCGTCCATCTCCGCTTCCCCCGCGCCCACGCGCTGCAGGCGGCAATCCTCCTGCTGACGCTGGCCGTCGTCTGGCTCGGCCTCGACATCGTCGTCTGAGCGCGACGAGCCGCGAGGCCTCTCAACTCACTTGTCGGCTGCCGCTCCGCGGCGCTCGAGCAGGACCCGCAACACCCACAGGTACTGGAGCAGGTGGCGGGTGCCGAGGAAGTTCGCCTCGATCTCGGTCCGCGCGGCGCTGCCCATTCGGACCCGCAACGGCTCGTCGTCGAGCAGGCGGCGGACGGCGGCGGCGAACTCGTCGAGGTCAGCCGGATCGTCGAGGAGGAGGCCGCTGACCCCGTCGGTGATCTGGTCCTGGATCCCGCCGCGGGCACCGGCGACGACCGGCTTGCCCTTCCACATCGCCTCCGCCACCGTCAGTCCGAAGCCCTCGGCGAGGCTCTTCTGGACGACGATCTGCGAGCGCCGCTGGATCGCGTTCACCATCGCCGCGTTCTCCTCGACGTCGTCCATCGGCAGGCAGACGATGTGGGTCCGGGCGCGATGATCTTCCGGCAGCGCCCGGCGCGCCGCGAGGACCTCCTCGAGGACCTCGGCGCCCTCGGGATCGTCGGCGACGGCGGTGGTGGCGGGGCCGGCGAGGACGAGATGGGGATCGCCGCCGTCGAGTTGCCCGGCGAAGCCGAGGAGGACACCGACCGGGTCCTTGAGGCGGTCCCAGCGCGAGACCTGGGTGACGAGCTGGGCACCGTCGGGTACCGGCGTCTCCTGGTGGATCTCGGCCGCGCGCACGACCCGACCGGGGCTGCCGTCATGGCGGACGAACGTGCCGCCGCCGTCGGGGTCGTCGTTCGTGAGGCCGATCCGTCCGAGGATCGCCTCGATCGTCTCGTGGTCGAGGTCCTGGTTCTTGGCCGAGAAGACGTCGATCGACGGAGCGATGACGAAGGTGCGATCGCGGTCGATCCCCTCCCACGCGAAGTCGGATCGCGAGAAGACGTAGGCGTCGGCCTGCTCGACGTAGGGCCGGAGGAAGTCCCACGCTGCGTGCGCATGCGAGTTCGGCTCATCGAGTCCGACGTGGCAGCGCCAGACGATCACCGCGCCCGTCGGCCGCAGCGTGCCGATCATGCCGGCGGTCTGCGGGTCGTGGAGGAAGACGATGTCGCGGTCGGTGACGAGCTCTGCGAGCTCCGCGGCCGGCGGAGCCAGCGTTCGCTCGTAGAGCTCGCGCTCGCGGGCGCCGAGCTCGCCGCCGTCGCCGGGGATGCCGTGGAGCAGGTTGTGGATCCGCTTCGTGAGCTCGAAGAAGGCGGGTTCGCCGTGGATCACAGCCCAGCGGCTGTCGAGGCCGATCCCGCGGACGTAGGCGAGCAGCGACTGAAGGAGCTCGGCGACGCCGCCGCCGCGCGAAGTCGAGTTGACGTGCCAGATCGAACGGTCCCGGAAGAGCACGCGTCCGTCCTCCATGCCGCGCTCGACCTCCCCGAAGCGTTCGCCGAGAACGGCGCGGAACCGCTCCGGGTCCATGCTCCCGACGTGGACCTCCTCCAGGAACTCCATGGCGGGAGGTTATTCGCGAGCCGTGACGATCGCCGCCATCCGTGCCGGATCCTCGATCTGCGGGTAATGGCCGAGCTCGGGCAGCTCGGTGACGGGCACCCCGGGGTGGAGCTCGCGGAGGGCCGCGAGGACGGCGGTCGTCGCGACCGGGTCCTGCAGGCCCCAGGCGAGCCGGAGCCGCTTCCAGTCGCGGATCGCACCGTGCCAGCGCGGCGCCAGCTCGACCCGCTCGTCGAGATAGTGGACGAGCCGGTGGCCGATCGTCCGGCCGCCGGCGTGGCAGATCAGCGCCCACTGGTCCTCCGCCTCGGCGGGGTCGAGCGGATGGCCCGCCGAGAAGAGGGCGCCGAACTGGTGGTCGAAGAAGCGGCGGCTGCCGAGCCGGGCGGCGAGCGGCCCGAGCGGCCCGCGGAGCAGCTTCTGGGCGGGGGTGAGGCTGGCTGCCTCGAGGACGATGCTGCCGTTGAAGAGGAGGACGCCGGAGAGCTCCCAGCCGAGGGTCCCCTCGAGGTCGCGCGCCATCAGCTCGGTCGCCACCGAGGTGCCCATGTCGTGGCCGACCAGGAACACGGGCCGCCCGTCGCCGTGGCGGCGGACCAGCTCGGTGGTCAGATCGGCTTGCCAGCCGAGGCCGTAGCGGTGGTCGCGAGGCTTGTCGGAGAGCCCGAAGCCGAGGAAGTCGAACGCGAGCGCGGCGCGGCCGGGCAGCTCGTCGAGCAGCCCTCGCCAGTCGTAGGAGCTCGACGGGAACCCGTGCAGGAACAGCAGCAGCGGCCCCTCGCCCGGCCGGCGGAAGACGTGGATGCCGTAGCCGCGGAAATGCTCGCGCTCGCCACGCTCCTGCCAGCGTCGTACGCGTTCGGTCAGGGCCATCGCGCCAACCGTATTCGCATCAGCGAGCGGCGGCGACCGGACTGCTTGCCTGGAGCAGGAGCTCCGCGACCAGCTCGGGATCGTCCCAGTTCGGCGTATGGCCGATTCGCTCGATCCGCAGGAACCGGGAGCCGGGCGGTCGGCGCTCGGGGCGCGGGGGCGCGACGAGCCGGTCGAGCTCGCCCCAGATGATCGTCGTCGGGACCGTGACGAGGTCGAGGTCCTCGCAGATCCAGCGCCGCATCTCCGCGTTCGCAGCCTCGTAGCCCGGCGAATCGATCCAGGCAGCGATCATCGCCCGTCCCGCCGCCGCCGGCGCTCGCTCGGGCAGCCCGATGCTCGTCCGCAGCATCGCCTCACGGAGCGGCTTCACACGGGCCGCTCCCAGCACCAGCGGCCGCAGCCGTCGCGCCCACCGGCGGCTGTCGACGCGCCGCGGGCCGAGCGGCCGCCGCCAGAGACCGGCCGGCGAGATCAGGCAGGTCGAGGCGGCGTGACCGGCCTTCGCCATCTCGAGCGCCACCCAGCCGCCGAGCGAATTGCCGGCCAGGTGGGGCCGCTCGACGTCGAGCTCGGAGCAGAGCCGGGCGACCGCCGCCCCGAGTGCCCACGGCGTCGCCGGTTCGCTCAGCATCGGGCTGGCGCCGAAGCCGGGGAGGTCGACGGCGATCACGTCGCGCTCGGCCGCGAGCAGCTCGAGCTGCGGTCGCCAGATCGCCCGGGTCGCTCCGAGGCCGTGGATGAGGACGAGCGGCGGGCCCTCGCCGATCCGCTCGTAGGCGAGCCCTGCTGCTTGGTTCGGCGCGGGCTCGCGTCCCAGCATCGCTTCATCATGGCAGCGTGCGACTTCGCGTTCCGATCCTCGCCGCGGTTGTCGCTGCGCTCTGCGTCGCGGCGCCGGCCGTCGCGACCGCCACCGAGAACCCGGCTCACCAGCCGCCGTTCGGCCCCGAGCCGCTCGCGCCGCTGAAGCTGATCGAGCCGCCCGAGCGGACCCCGCCCGGCTTCCGGCTCAGCGGCAGCGAGGCGATCGCGATCGCGAACGGGACCGCCACGGTCCGCGACGAGCGGGCCGAGAGCGCGGCGATGAAGCCGCAGGCCTCGACCCGGGGCACCGATCGCTGGCAGATCGACTACTACGACGGTGGGACCGACGTCGCGCAGGTCGTGATCGACGATGCGACCGGCGCCGTCGTCGAGGCGTGGCGCAACCAGCAGGTCGAGGTGAAGCTCGCGCGCGGCTACGAGGACGCCGTCGCCGGCAACGTCAGCGAGGCGTGGATCTGGATCCCGCTCTGCCTGCTCTTCTTCCTGCCCTTCTTCGATCCGCGCCGGCCGTTCCGGCTGCTCCACCTCGACCTGCTCGTCCTGCTCTCGTTCTCGGTCTCGCAGTTCTTCTTCAACAAGGGCGAGATCGTCTGGTCGGTGCCGCTCGTCTACCCCGTCCTCGCCTACCTGTTCGTGCGGATGATCGTCGCCGGCCTGCGCCCGCGAACCCGGCCGGGCCCGCTCATCCCCCGGCTGCCGATCCGCTGGCTGCTCGTCGCCGGCGCGCTCCTGCTCGTCTTCCGGATCGTCCTCAACATCGTCGACTCGCAGGTCATCGACATCGGCTTCGCCAACGTCGTCGGGGCCGATCGGATCGCCGACGGCCAGGGCGTCTACGACGGCAGCTTCTCGCCGTTGATCGACCGCGGCGACTCCTACGGCCCGCTCAGCTACATCGCCTACATCCCCTTCGAGCAGCTCTTCCCCTGGGGCGGCGGGCTCGAGGAGCTGCCCGCCGCTCACGCCGCGGCGATCGTCTTCGACCTCGCCGTCGTCGGCCTCCTCTACCTCGCCGGGACGCGGCTGCGGGCCGGTCGCGAGGGACGCGATCTCGGGATCGCGCTCGCCTTCGCCTGGCTCGCCTACCCCTACACGCTCTACGCCCTCGACGCCAACGGCGGCAACGACGCGCTCGTCGCCGCCCTGCTCGTCGCGGCGCTGATCGTCTTCGCATCGCCGCTCCGCCGCGGGGTCGCGATCGGCCTCGGCGCCGCGGTCAAGTTCGGCCCGCTCGCGCTCGCGCCGCTGTTCGCAGCCGGCCCGGGCGAGCGCCGGGTGCGTTCGACGGTGCTGTTCGCGATCGCGTTCGTCGCCGTCTGGGCGGCGGTCCTGTTGCCGCTTCTTCCCGACGGCGGCTTCCGCGAGTTCTACGACCGCACGTTCGGCTACCAGGCGTCGCGGGGCTCGCCGTTCAGCGTCTGGGGGCTCGAGCCGTCGCTGGGCTGGCTGCAGGACATCGCCCGAGTGTTCCCGGTCCTGCTCGGCCTCGCCCTGTTCGTGATCCCGTGGCGGCGGACGGCGCTGCAGGCGGCGGCGCTCGGCGCCGCGGTCCTGATCGCCACCCAGGTCGGCTCCACGCACTGGTTCTATTTCTTCATCCTCTGGTGGACGCCGTACGTCCTCGTCAACGCCTTCGCGACGCAGGAACGGATCGCCGTGGCCCGTGGCGGCGATGTCGATCCAGCGGCCGCCCGTTCGTCGTTACCTTGATTGGCGGCGCGAATCGCGCTCCGCGAAGACGCGAGGAGGAAGCGATGAAGTACATGCTGACGCTGGTCGGCCCGGAGACCGACTGGGGCGACATCACACCGGAGGAGGCGCGGCAGAACATGGCCCGCTGGGACGCCTACACGGCCGAGCTTCGCGAGGCCGGCGCGATGGTCGCGGGGGAGGGCCTGCAGGAGAGTGCGACGGCGACGACGGTGCGCTTCGGCGCCGGCGGCGAGCCGGTCACCGTCGACGGGCCTTTCGCCGAGACGAAGGAGCAGATCGGCGGCTTCTACCTGATCGACGTCCCTGACCTCGACTCCGCTCTCGAGTGGGCGCGCAAGCTGCCACTCCGGCCCGACTGGGCGGCCGAGGTCCGGCCGGTCATGGATTACGAAGCGGCCGGGGGCTCGACCGAGCACCTGAGCGAGGAGGTGGCGCCGTAGCCGCCGACCCGGATCAGGTCGACCGCCTGTTCCGGCGCGAGTCGGGACGGGCGGTCGCGACCCTGATCCGGATCCTCGGCGACTTCGACGCCGCCGAGGACGCCGTCCAGGACGCGTTCGCGACTGCGCTGCAGCGCTGGCCGAGCGACGGGATGCCGGCGAACCCGGCCGCCTGGATCACGCGCGTCGCCCGAAACAGCGCCATCGACCGGCTGCGCCGCGAGCGCAACCTCGCCGACAAGCGGCGGATCCTCGAGGGCCTGGCGCGGCTCGAACCGCCCACCGAGGCGCCCGATCCCGACGACGCGGACGTCGCCTATCCCGACGACCGGCTGCGGCTGATCTTCACCTGCTGCCACCCCGCGATCGCGCCCGAGTCGCGGGTCGCCCTGACGCTGCGGACGCTCGGCGGGCTCAGCACCGCGGAGATCGCCCGGGCGTTCCTGACGAGCGAGGGTGCGATGGCACAGCGACTGGTCCGGACGAAGCGGAAGATCCGCGACGCGGGGATCCGCTACGAGGTTCCCGGCCGCGAGCAGATGCCGGAGCGGCTCCCGTCGGTCACCGCGACGCTCTATCTGATCTACAACGAGGGCTATCTCGGCACCGCCTCGGACGCGCTCCTCCGCGAGGACCTGAGCGGCGAGGCGATCCGGCTGGCGAGCCTGCTCGCGGCGATGCTCCCCGACGAGCCCGAGGTGCTCGGGCTGCTGGCGCTGATGCTCCTCAACGACGCCCGCCGAGACGCCCGGGTCGGCGACGACGGCCTCGTTCCCCTCGCCGAGCAGGACCGCGGCCTGTGGGACCGCGAGCAGATCGATCGCGGCCTCGCGCTCGCCCGCCGCGCCGCCGCCGCAGGCCCGGCCGGCCCCTACACCGTTCAGGCCCGGATCGCCGCCGAGCACGCGCGGCCCGGCTCCGCCGCCGAGACCGACTGGCCGCGGATCGCCCGCCTCTACCTGTGGCTGGCCGAGTTCAGCCCCTCGCCGGTCGTCGAGCTCAATCGCGCTGCCGCCGTCGCCGAGGCGGAGGGGCCGGCGGCGGGCCTCGCGATCATCGACGCGATCGAGGGGCTCGACGACTACCAGCCCTATCACGCCGCCCGCGCCGAGCTCCTCCGCCGTGAGGGCGAGGAGTCGCGCGCAGCAGCGGCGTACGAGCGTGCCGTCGAGCTCAGCTCGAACCCGGTCCAGCGCTCGTTCCTGGAGCGCCGCCGGGCCGAGCTGGCTCGGTCGGCTCAGTAGCTCGAATAACCCGAGCTCGAGTCGCCGCTGGTCGAGTCGGTCGAGGTCGAGTCCTCTCCGCCCGTGGGCTCGGCGTTGCTGCCGTCCGGGGTCATCGCGTACCACTCGGCGCCGTACAGCTCGAGGCCGTTGCCGTTGGTGTCGCCCGGGTTCGAGTCGCCCGAGTAGGTGTAGAGCGGGTGGTCGTCGTAGGTGACCTGCTCGCTGCCGTCGTCGCGCTTGATCGTCCCGAGCAGCGAGTCGTCGGCTCCGGACCCGGCCTTGGGGCTGCCCGACGTCGTCACCGGCGGCCATTCGGCAGCGCAGCCGCCGCTGCAGTTCGACATGCCGTTCTCGTCCTTCTCGAACAGGTAGACGGTGTTCCCGTCGGCGTCGGTGAGGATCTTGCCGAGGTCGGGGTTGTCGGCGACGTCGATCGTCGCGGCGCCTCCGCCGCCGGTGCTCGGGGCCGTCGTCGTCGCGGCCGTCGCGGCCGTCGTCGAGCTGCTCGAGTCGCTGCTGCCGCAGCCGGCGACGATCAGTCCGACGAGGGCGACTGCGGCCACCAGTGCCGACAGCAGGATCTTGGGATGTCTCTCTCGCATCGTGTTCTCCTTCTTTGCAGGTCCGCATCCCAGCATGCGCCCGGCGGCGGAAACCCGCAATCGGACATTGGTCCTACGACTCTCGCGTCCGCTTTGGTGGCGATCCAACGTGAGGTCTCAGGCGATCGTCGTCCGGAGCTCGCCGAGCTCCGGGGAGCTGACGAGCAGCTCGTCGCCGGGCCGGAGCCAGACCCGCGGCTCGCGGGCGCCGCCGACGCCGGCCGGGGTCCCGGTCGAGACGATGTCGCCGGGGACGAGCGTCATCAGCGTCGAGAGGTGGGCGAGCAGCTCCGGCACCGGGAAGATCAGGTCGGCGGTGGTCGCGTCCTGCATGCGCTCGCCGTTGAGATCGAGGGCGATCCCGATCCCGTCCGGGGCCATCGCGACCTCGTCGGCGGTGACGAGCGCGGGCCCGCAGGGCGCCGAGCCGTCGAAGACCTTCCCCGGCATCCACTGCGGCGTCTGAAACTGCAGGTCGCGGGCGGAGAGGTCGTTGAGCAGCGTGTAGCCGGCGACGTGGTCGAGCGCCGCTGCCGCGTCGACGTCCCGAGCGGTCCGGCCGACGACGAAGGCGACCTCCGCCTCGTAGTCGACCTTGCGGCTCGAAGCCGGCAGGGCCACCGTGGCGCCGTCTCCGGCCAGCGCGTTCGCGTACTTGGCGAAGAAGGTCGGCACCTCGGGCGGCTCCAGTCGCCCCTCGGTCGCATGCTCGCGGTAGTTGAGGCCGATGCAGA
Organism: Solirubrobacterales bacterium; assembly: GCA_035558835.1. Lineage (GTDB taxonomy): Bacteria > Actinomycetota > Thermoleophilia > Solirubrobacterales > 70-9 > RHKX01. The sequence continues at coordinate 357 of DATMCB010000160.1, read as the reverse complement.
CGATCTTCTCCGGGTCGGGGACGGGCGCCAGCAGCTCGACCGCGGCGAGCGGGAGGCCGTCATGGCCGTCCGCCGCCGCCTCGAGGTCGCCGAGCGCGCCCGCCTCGAGCAGGTCCCGCACCGAGCGGTCCTCGCCGGCGCCGAGCGCATCGCCGGCGTCGATCACCCGGTCCCCTCGAGCACCCCGGCCCGGACGCCACGATCGGAGCGGTAGCTGACCAGCCGCATCCGGCCAAGCCTAGATGACCGATCCCGAACCCCTACGCGCCCGGATGATCCGCTCGGCGCTGCGCATCTCTACGTCCTCGTCGGCTCACGGCCTTCCAGGCCGCTTCGCCTCCTGCGTCCTCGATCTGC
>DATMCB010000159.1:0-8839 GCA_035558835.1 Solirubrobacterales bacterium | reverse complement strand
AGGTCGGCGTCGCCCCGGGGATGTGGCTCGTCTGAGGACGAGAGGAGCCGTTCGACCGTGACGCCACTGCTCGCCCCGGAGACCGCGCGGATCGCACCGGCTCCTCCCGGGCAGCCGCCCGCCGATCGCGCTCCCGCCGGGGTCGCGGACGGGACCGGCGAGCGGCTCGCCGCGGAGCTCGCCGCGATCGTCGGCCGTGGCGCGGTCCTCGGCCGGGCCAGCGACCTGATCCGCTACGCGTCCGATGCGAGCCCGTACCGGCGGATCCCGGCGGCGGTCGTCCAGCCGCGCACCGTCACCGAGGTGGTCGGGCTGATGCGGTGGTCGCAGCGGCTCGGCACGCCGCTCGTCTTCCGCGCCGGCGGGACCAGCCTGAACGGCCAGTCCCAGACCGACGGCGTCCTCGTCGACGTTCGCCGCCATTGGGGCGGGATCGAGGCCCTCGACGACGGCGCCCGCGTCCGAGTCGGACCCGGCACCGTGCTCGGCCACGTCAACCGCGTTCTCGCGCCCTACGGTCGCCGGCTCGGGCCCGATCCCGCTTCGACCGACATCGCGACCGTCGGCGGCGTCATCGCCAACAACTCCGGCGGGATGCGCTGTGGGATCACGGCCGACTCCTACCGGACGGTGAGCTCGCTGACGTTCGCGCTGCCGTCGGGGACGGTGATCGATACCGCGGCGCCCGATGCGGCGGCACGGTTCGCCGCCGCCGAGCCCGAGCTCGCCGCCGGGCTCGAGGCGATCCGCGACGAGATCCGCTCCGACGCCGACCTGCGGAGCCGGATCGCCCGCAAGTTCGAGATCAAGAACACGACCGGTTACCGCCTCTCGGCGTTCCTCGACGCCGACGAGCCGCTCGAGATCTTCCGGCGCCTCCTGATCGGGTCCGAGGGAACCCTCGCCTTCATCGCCGAAGCCGTCTACGAGACGGTGCCGCTGCCCGCCCGGACGACCCTGAGCTGGATCCACTTCGACTCGATCGCAGCAGCCACCGCGCCCGTCCCCGACCTCGTCGCCGCCGGCGCGACCGCGGTCGAGCTGATGGTCGCGCCGGCGCTGATGGTCGCCGCGAACTCGATCCCGGGAACGCCGGAGCACTGGAAGGAGCTGCCGCTCGAGTCGGCCGCCCTGCTCGTCGAGTTCGGGGGCGACGACGAAGCCGCGCTCGAGGCGGGCGAAGCGGCGACCGAGCAGATCCTCGCCGGGCTCGACACGGCCCCGTTCCGCGGGCCCGAGTTCACCCACGAGGAGGAGACGATCGAGCTCTACTGGCGGGTGCGCGAGGGCCTGCACGGGCTGGTCGGGCGGCTGCGCCCGCCCGGGACGGCGCTGATCGTCGAGGACGTCTGCGTGCCGCCGGCGCGGATCGCCGCCGCGGCCGACGAGATCCGAGCGCTGCTCGGCGAACACGGCTTCCTCAGCGGCGTCGCCGGCCACGCTTCGGCGGGGAACCTGCACTTCATGCTCACCCCGGACTTCGCCAAGCCGGAGGATCGTGAGCGCTACGAGCGATTCATGGCCGCGCTCGTCACCCTCGTCCTCGACGGCTACGACGGCTCGCTCAAGGCCGAGCACGGCACCGGCGTCAACATGGCGCCGTTCGTCGAGCGCGAGTGGGGGCGGACCGCGACCGAGATGATGTGGCGGATCAAGGCGCTCGCCGACCCGGCCGGCATCCTCGGGCCGGGGGTGGTCCTCAACCGCGATCCCGGCTGCCACCTCGAGGGCCTGAAGACGACGCCGCCGATCGAGGAGGTGGCGACGACCTGCGTCGAGTGCGGCTTCTGCGAGCCCGTCTGCCCGAGCCGCGACCTGACGACGACGCCGCGCCAGCGGATCGTCCTCCGCCGCGAGATGGCCCGCCAGCCGCCCGGCTCGCCGCTGCTCGCGAAGCTGATCGAGGAGTACGAGTACGACGGCCTCGAGACCTGCGCGGCCGACGGGATGTGCGCGACGACCTGCCCGCTCGGGATCGACACCGGCGTCCTCGTCAAGGAGCTCCGCGCCGCCGAGCACGGCGAGCGCGAGGAACGGGCGGCGCTGCGTGCCGCGCAGCGCTGGGACCGCGTCGAGGCCGGCGCCCGCTCCGGCCTGGCCTGGGGGGCAGCGATCTCGCGGGCGCTCGGGGAGCCGGCCATGGAGCGGGCCACCGGCGCCGTCCGGAGTCTGATCGGGCCCGAGCTGGTCCCCGGCTGGGAGGCACCGATGCCGCCGCCCGCCGACTCGGCGCCGCCGCCCACGGTCCGCGACGGAGCGGCTGCCGTCTACCTGCCGGCCTGCGTCAACCGGATGTTCGGCCGCGACCCGGCGGCCGCCGACGCCGACGCCGACCCCGCCGCGCCGCCGTCGCTGCCGGCGGCCCTCGTCGCCGTGTCGCTCCGGGCCGGGCGGCCGCTCTGGATCCCGACCGGGGTCGCGGGTGACTGCTGCGCGACCCCGTGGGTCTCGAAGGGCTACCGGCGCGGTGCCGAGTGGATGGCCGCTAAGACCGCCGGCGACCTCTGGCGCTGGTCGGACGAAGGGCGGCTCCCGGTCGTCGTCGACGCGACGTCCTGCACCCAGGGCCTCACCGAGGCGGCGCCGCTCCTCGGCGAGGCGGATGCCGAGCGTCTCGCGGCGATGCGGATCGTCGACTCGATCTCGTGGGCGCGCGACCTCGCCGGCGAGCTGACGATCGGCGAGCGGGTCGGCACCGCCGTCGTCCATCCGACCTGCTCGGGCGCCCACCTCGGCGTCAACGACGATCTCGCCACGCTGGCCGGCGTCCTGGCCGAGGAGGTCGTCGTCCCGAAGTCGGCGGCCTGCTGCGGGTTCGCGGGCGACCGCGGCTTCCTTCATCCGGAGCTGACCGCCGCCGCGACCGCCGTCGAGGGCGCCGAGGCGATCGCCGCGGACGGCGACGCCCACCTCTGCTCGAACCGGACCTGCGAGATCGGGATGACGCGACGGACCGGCCGCAGCTACGAGTCCTTCGTGTTCCTGCTCGAGCGGCTGAGCCGATGAGCGACCGGCGCGACGCACCGCGGATCGGTCCCGCCTCCCGGGAGGAGCTCGGGCCCGTCAACGCGCTGCTCGTCCGGATCGCTGGCCGGGTCGCCAAGACCACGGCGCCGCCGAACCTGTTCACGACGATGGGCCGCAACCGGCGGATGTTCCGGCTCTGGCTGCTCTTCGCCGGGACCCTGATGCCACGCGGCGGGCTGCCCCGTCGCGACACCGAGCTGGTCATCCTCCGCGTCTCGCACCGGACCGGGGCCGAGTACGAGGCGGTCCACCACCGGCCGATGGGCCGCGCCGCCGGGCTCAGCGCCGAGCAGATCGACGCGATCGCCGGCGACGACCCGGGCGCCGGGCCGTTCTCACCCCGCCAGGTCCTGCTGCTTCGCGCCGTCGACGAGTTGCACGACGGCGACGCGATCGGCGAGGAGACGTTCGCCGCGCTGAGGAGGGAGCTCTCCGACCGCGATCTCGTCGAGCTCTGCATGCTCGCCGGCCACTACTCGATGCTCGCGGGCCTGATCAACTCGCTGCGGATTCAGTCGGACGTCCACCGGTGAGCGGCCCGGTCGCCGGCAAGACCGTCTTCGTCACCGGTGCCGCCGGCGGGATCGGGCGCGCCTGTGCGCTCGAGGCGGCGCAGCGCGGCGCGGCCCTCGTCCTCACCGACATCCAGGCCGAGCCGCTGGCCGCCACCGCCGCCGAGATCGGCAAACGGGGCGGGCGGGTCCTCCACACCGAACCGCTCGACCTGACGGATCGCGACGGCGTCCAGCGCCTCGCGGCGGCGGTCCAAGCCGACCACGGCAGCCTCGACGTGGTCATGAACGTCGCCGGGACCTCGATCTGGGGGTCCGTGGACAAGCTCACCCACGAGCACTGGCGGAAGATGGTCGAGGTCGACCTGATGGCGCCGATCAACGTCATCGAGGCGTTCGTCCCTCCGATGATGGCGGCCGGGCGCGGCGGCCACCTCGTCAACGTCTCCTCTGCGGCCGGGCTGCTCGGCCTGCCCTGGCACGCCGCCTACAGCGCCGCAAAGTTCGGCCTTCGCGGGGTTTCCGAGGTACTCCGGTTCGACCTCGAGCCCTACGACATCGGCGTCAGCCTCGTCTGCCCCGGCGCCGTCGACACCCCGCTCGTCGGGACGGTCGAGATCGTCGATGTCGATCGCAGCCATCCCGCCGTCGGCAAGCTGACCGAGCGGTTTCGCCGCCGCGCCGTCTCGGCCGAGCGGGTCGGCGAGATCGTCCTCGACGCCGTCGAGCGCGGCCGCTACCTGGTGTTCACCTCGACCGACACCCGGATCCTCTTCGCCCTTCAGTCGTTCTGCCCGCCCGCATACCGGTTCGTGATGCGGCAGCTGAACCGGCAACTGACCGCGATCGGCGAGCAGGCGCGCAGCGGCAGCGGCTCGCAATCGCAGTAGGCCTAGCCTTCCGGGTCCGTGACTACGAACTCCGAGTTGACGAAGACCGCGCCGCGCACGCCCGAGGCGACGCTGCGCGAGGTGATCGGCGCGCTGGCCCCGATCGAGCGGGCCGCGGGCTCGGAGGGAGAGCGCGAGGCGGCGCTCTGGATCGCCGACCGGCTGACGGCCGCGGGAGCGCCCGCCCGGGTCGAGGAGACGCGGTTCCGCGGTGATTTCGCGGGCGTCGTCGCTGCCCTCTCCGCCGCCGGGGCGGCCGCCGGCGCGCTTGCGACGACGAAGCGGGGCCGGAAGCTCGGCGGCCTCGCCGGCGCCCTCGCCGGCGGCCTGATCGCCGACGACATCTCGAACGGGGCGCGGCCGTTCCGGAAGCTGGTCCGGCCGGAGCGGACGACCTGGAACGTGGTCGCCGAGGCCGGGGAGGAGGAGGCGGAGCGGACGGTCGTCGTCCTCGCCCACCACGACGCCGCCCAGACCGGTTTCATCTTCGACCCGCGCTTCCAGGAGCGGCTGATCGACCATCTCCCCGGCGTCGTCGAGCGCATCGACACCTCGCTGCCGCTCTGGTGGCCGGTGGTGGCCGGTCCGCTGCTGGCCGCCGCCGGTGCGCTCAGCGGCCGCAAGGCCCTTGCCGCCGCCGGCGGCGTGATCAGCGCCGGGGCCGCGGCGACCATGGCCGACATCCAGCGCAGCCCGACCGTTCCCGGGGCCAACGACAACCTGACCGCCGTCGCCGTGATCGTCGCCCTCGCCGAGGCGCTGGCGGCGAATCCCGTCCGCGGACTGCGGGTCCAGCTCGTCTCGGTCGGCGCCGAGGAGGTGCTGCAGGGCGGCATCTACGGCTACTGCGAGGACCACCTCGCCGGCTTCGACCGCGAGCGCACCTTCTTCCTCAACGTCGAGACCGTCGGCGGCCCGTCGCTCGCCCTGCTCGAGGGTGAGGGTTGCGTCGTCATGGAGGACTACTTCGACCGCCCGTTTCGCGACCTGATCGGCCGCGTCGCCGAGCGCGAGGGGATCCCGCTGCGGCGCGGGATGCGGTCGCGGACCAGCACCGACAGCGTCGTCCCGAGCCGGATGGGCGTGCCGACCGCGACCGTGGTCGCGATCAACCGCTACAAGGCGCTCTCCAACTACCACCGGATGACCGACGTCCCGGAGAACATCTGCTGGCCGACGGTCGCCTGCGCCGCCGACCTCAGCGAGGCGGTCGTCCGCGCTCTGGCCCCCGGCTCCGCTGCATCCGGCGCCGGCTGACGCAGGTAGGCTCGGAGCCGGGATGTGGGGAGAGAAGCGCGTTTCGGTGGTGCTGATGACCTATGCGGAGCGGTATTCGATCCGCTCGGTCATCGAGGGCTTCCTCGCGACCGGAGTCGTCGATGAGGTCGTCGTCGTCAACAACAACGCCGAGCCGGGGACGAGCGAGGAGGTCGCGCAGACCCCGGCCCGCGAGGTCTTCGAGCCCGAGCAGGGCTACGGAAACGCCAGCCGCCGCGGTCTGCGCGAGGCGAGCGGCGACCTGATCGTCCTCGCCGAGCCCGACGGGACCTTCCTGCCGACCGACATCCAGAAGCTGCTCGTCTTCAGCGAGCACTGCGACGCCGTCTTCGGGACCCGGACGACCCGCGAGCTGATCTGGCACGGCGCCAACATGGAGTGGTTCCTGAAGTGGGGGAACTGGGGCGTCGCGAAGGGCATCGAGATCCTCTTCAACACCAGCCACCTCAGCGACGTCGGTTGCACCTACAAGCTGTTCACGAAGCCGGTGGCGCGTCTGGTGGCCGACCGGATGACGGTCGGCGGGAACCACGCCGGCCCGGAGATGATGCTGATCGCGATCACCTCGGGCGCCCGGTTCGTCGAGATCCCCGTCAACTACCTGCCGCGGGTCGGGACCTCCTCGGCGACCGGCAGCAAGCTGGCCGCGATCATGATCGGACTGCGGATGATCGAGATGATCTTCCGGTTCAGGGCACGGACGCCGCGACGGATCGTTCGCCCGGCCCGGCTCGGCCTCGAGGACGATCCCGGTGCAGCTGCGGAACGGGGCTGACGGAGAGATGCCGGCGCCCGTCAGAAGCGAGACCGGCTCCTACGGGCGCTCGGCTGCGGGCCTGACCGTCGCCCTCGGCGTCGGCGGCGTCCTCACCTACGTCTTCTTCATCCTCGCCTCGCGGAGCCTCGGCGAGGACCAGTACGGCGAGATCGTCGTTCTCTGGTCGGTCGTCTTCATCGTCGCCTCGACGCTCTACCGCCCGATCGAGCAGCTCCTCGCCCGGACGCTCGCCGAACGCGATCAGGCCGGCGCGCCGACCGGCGACGCGTTGCGAACGGCCGGCTGGATCCAGCTCGGCGTCTGCCTGGCGACCCTGGTGGTGCTGCTGGCCGTGAAGGGGCCGCTCGAGGAGCGGCTGTTCGGCACCGACCCGAACCTCTACTGGGCGATGCTCGTCGCCCTGGCCGGATTCGCGCTCGCTTACTTCGCCCGCGGCTACCTCGCCGGCAAGGGGCGGTTCTCGATCTACGCGGCTCTGCTGATCAGCGAGGTCGTCGGGCGGCTGGTGTTCGCCGTCCTCGTCGCGATCGGGATCCTCGACGGGGCGACGCCGATCGCGATCGGGATCGCGGTCGCGCCGTTCTGCGGGTTGCTGATGATCCCGCTGATGACCCGCCGCTACCCGTCGGTGCCGGCGACCGGCGAGCTCCCCGGCGGCGCCGACCTGACGCTCGGCAGCGGCGGCGCCTTCGCCGGCGCGGTGCTGCTGATGATGCTCAGCGAGCAGGTGCTGGTCAGCTCCGGGGCGCTGTTCGTCCGCGCTGCGGAGGGCGCCGCCGCGGCCGGCTTCATGTTCAACATCCTGCTCGTCGCCCGGGCGCCGCTCGTCCTCTTCCAGGCGGTTGCGGCGAGCCTCTTGCCGCACCTGACCAGGCAGCGTGCCCGCGCCGACCGCGAAGGGGAGGACGCGTTCCGCGACTCGCTGCACAAGACGATGTGGCTGATCGCAGGGTTCGCGACCGCGACGACCCTCGGCGTCCTCGCGGTCGGCCCCGAGGTCATGCAGCTCGCCTTCGGGGACAACTTCGACTACGACCGCCTCGGGCTCGCGATCGTCGCCGTCGGGATGGGCTTCTACCTCGTCGCCGCCTCGCTCAACCAGGCCGCGCTCGCTCAGGGGCAGGCGCATCGCGCGGCCTCGCGCTGGATCCTCTGCGCGGCACTCTTCGTCGTCATCAATCTCGTCGCAGCCGGCGATCCGTTCCGGGCTGTCGAGGTCGGCTACGCGGCCTGCTCGGCGCTGCTCGCCCTGCTCCTCTACGCGATCTACCGGCGGCCGGAGCCGCGGCCCGAGGACCGCGTCGCGCCGGGCTCCGCCGAGGAGCTGCAGGCGCGGCTGGCAACGTCCGACGAGGTCGCCTGATTCGATGGACCCCGTGGTGGACGGCGGGCAGAGGTAGGAGCTGGTGGCGGACAGGGTCCCGAGGGGAAGGATCGGCCGGCTGGCGCGGGTCGGATACGCGGCCGCTCATCAGGCCGCCCGGCAGGCCGGGACGCGGGCCGTGAACATGACCCGCTCCGAGGAGCAGGCGCAGGCGGCGCTCGAACGCCGTCAGCTCGAGACCGCCGAGCAGATCGTCAACGTCCTCGGCGGCATGAAGGGCGCCGCGATGAAGCTCGGCCAGGTGCTCTCGTTCGTCGACATCGGGATCGTCCCCGCCGACGATCGCGAGCGCTTCCAGGCGAAGCTGGCGTCGCTCCGCGACGCGGCGCCGACCGTCTCGTTCGAGCAGATGCGGAAGGTCATCGAGCAGGACCTCGGCGAGTCCGTCAACAGCGCCTTCGCCGACTTCGATCCGGAGCCGATCGCAGCCGCCTCGATCGGGCAGGTCTACCGCGCGACCCTCCACGACGGCCGCGACGTCGCCGTCAAGGTCCAGTACCCGGGGATCGGCGACGCCGTCCGCGCCGACATGAAGAACCTCGGCGTCCTGCTCAGGCTCGCGCGCTCGATCACGCCGGAGCTCGACACGAAGGCGGTCGGCGACGAGATCCGCGAGCGGATCGTCGAGGAGCTCGACTACGAGCTCGAGGCGTCCAACCAGCGGACGATGGCGCGGATCTACGCCGGCCACCCGTTCATCTCGATCCCGGCCGTGATCACACCGCTCTGCCGCGAGCGGGTGATCGTCAGCGAGTTCGTCACCGGAGCGGGGTTCGACGAGATGCGGGCGGCGCCGAGCGCCGAGCGGGACCGGATCGGCGAGATCCTCTTCCGCTTCTACTTCGGCTCGATGTACCGGTACCGGCGCTTTTCGGGCGATCCTCATCCCGGCAACATGCTCGGCCTCGCGGACGGGCGGATCGCCTTTCTCGACTTCGGCCTGTTCAAGACGATCGACCGCGACGTTGCC
>DATMCB010000158.1:0-4676 GCA_035558835.1 Solirubrobacterales bacterium | reverse complement strand
GCCGCAGCTACACTCGCCGCCGATGTTGCCGAGGCGTCTGATCGGCTCATGCCTCGCCGTGGTCGCGACGGCCATCGTGATGCTCGGGTGCGGGTCCTCCGGCGACCCGGTCAAAGTCGATCTCCCGTCGGAGACCGTGGCCGGCGTCAACGCCAAGCTCGATCAGATCCAGGAGCGCTTCGCGGCCGGCAAATGCACCGGGGCGAACTCGGCGACGAGCAGCCTCGACTCGCTGAAGACAGCAGTGAACGGCCTCGAGGTCGACCAGCAGTTCATCGACGACATGAACGAGATGCTCGACAACCTCGCCAAGCGGATCGACGACCAGTGCGAGCCGGCCGTGGAGACGACGACCACCGACACCACGCCCGAGACCACCGACACCCTGCCGACGACCACGACGCCGCCGCTGACCGACACGACGACCACGACGACGACCGACACGACGAAGGACACAACGACCACGACGACGACGACGGCGCCCGAGCCTCCGACCGGCCCGCCCGGCAACCCCGACAACCCGAACGGCAACGGTCCCGGCGGCGGGGTCATCCCCGGCGGCGGCAACAAGAAGGAGAAGCCGAAGTCCACCGGGAACAAGGACGAGGGCGGGAAGCCGAAGAAGGACAAGGATCGGAACCGATGAGCGGCACCACGATCGCCAACCGCTACGAACTCGGCGACCGCCTCGGCAGCGGCGGCATGTCGACCGTCTATCGCGCCGTCGACCGCGTGCTCGAGCGGACCGTCGCCGTCAAGGTCCTCGCCGAGCACCTGTCCGACGACGAGAAGTTCGTCGCCCGCTTCCGCCGCGAGGCCCTGGCCGTCGCCAAGCTGGTCCACCCGAACATCGTCCAGGTCTACGACACCGGCGTCGATGCCGGCCGCCACTTCATCGTCATGGAGTACGTCGAGGGCCGCTCGGGGGCCCAGCTCCTGCAGCGCGACGGCGCGCTCGAGCCGGCGACCGCGGTCGAGATCGCCGCCCAGGCCTGCGCCGGCCTCGAGTACGCGCACCGGATGGGGATCATCCACCGCGACGTCAAGCCGGGCAACCTGATGGTGATCGGCGGCCCCGCCGGCGGCCCGCCCGAGATGACCGTCAAGCTCGCCGACTTCGGGATCGCCCGGGCGGCCGAGCAGACGCGTCTCACGCAGGTCGGCTCGGTCGTCGGCACCGCCGCCTACCTGTCGCCGGAGCAGTCCCGCGGCGAGGAGGCGACGCCGATCTCCGACGTCTACTCGCTCGGCGTCGTCACCTACCAGCTGCTGACCGCGAGGCTCCCATACGAGGGCAACAGCCTCGCCGAGCTGGCGATCCGCCGCGAGAACGAGCGGCCGCTGCCACCGACCAGCTACGAGAAGAACATCCCCGAGTCGCTCTCCGCGGCCGTCCTGCGGGCGCTCGAGAACGAACCCGAGGAGCGCTACGTCGACGCCCTCGCCTACGGGGCCGCGCTCCGCGCCGGCCTCGCCGGGATCGCCCCGGCCTCGGAGGCGACGACCCGGATCGTCGACCAGCGCAGCACCGCCGCCACCCGCGTCGCCCCCCGCGAGCCGCGGACGCCGACCTCACCGGCGCGTCCCGCCCGCCCGCGGCGCACCTCGCCGCCGCCGCGCCGGGCTCCGATCGCGCCGGCACAGCAGCCCCGCAAGCGCTCGCGGTTCGGCAGCTTCGTCCGCGGCGTCCTCGCAGTCCTGATGATCGCGATCGTCGCCGGGCTGATCGCGGCGGTGATCCTGCTCGCGACCGACGCCGGCCAGAGCTCCGACATCGGGCGCTTCATCAGCGACAACGTCGACGAGCAGGTCCAGAACATCAAGGACTACATCAACCAGGCGACCGGCCAGTAGGCCGCCGGCGAACGGGGCGGCTAGGCCGCGACGGCGGCCTCCCACGGGGCCGCGCCGGCGAGGACGGCGTCGCGGTAGCCGGCGAAGCGGCCGGCGACGATCGCCGCGCGGGCGCCGGCGACGAGCTCGCGGGAGTAGACGAGGTTGTGAATCGTCAGCAGGCGGACGCCGGTCAGCTCCTCGGCCCGCGACAGGTAGTGCACGTAAGCGCGGCTGAACCGTGTGCAGGCCGGGCAGGGGCAGCCGGGGACGAGCGGGCCGGGCTCGTCCTCGTTGCGCCGCTTGCGGACGTCGTAGCGGAAGCGGCGCTCGGGGAGCGGCGCCAGCGCCATCCCGTGGCGGCCGAGCCGGGTCGGGACGGCGCAGTCGAATCCATCGATCCCGACGCCGATCCCGGCGACGAGGTCGTCCGGTTCGCCGATCCCGAGCAGATGACGGGGCGGCTCGTCGGGCAGCATCGCGGCGGTCATCGCGACGACCTCGCGCATCTGCTCCTTGTCCCTGCCGAGGGTGCCGCCGATCGCGATCCCGTCGACGCCGGCGGCGGCGACCGCCGCCGCGGACTGCGCCCGCAGGTCTTCGTGGGTGCCGCCCTGGACGATCCCGAAGACCGCCTGCCCGGCCGGCCCGTTCGCGTCGTGCCAGTCGAGGCAGCGCTCGAGCCAGCGATGCGTGCGCTCGGTCGATCGAGCCGTGTAGTCGTAGTCGGCGCGGAACGGCGTGCACTCGTCGAAGACGAGGGCGATGTCGGAGCCGAGGCCGGCCTGCACCTCCATCGAGCGCTCCGGCGAGAGGAAGTGCTCGGTGCCGTCGATGTAGGAGCGGAACCGGACGCCGTCCTCGCCGATGCCGAGCACGCCACCGTCGAGCGGCGGCCTCCCCCGCCGGCCCTTGACCTCGTCGGCAACGCTCCCGAAGGCAAGCGAAAAGACCTGGAAACCACCGGAATCGGTGATGATCGCCCGCTCCCAGCCCATGAAGTCGTGGAGCCCGCCAAGGCTCGCGATCCGCTCGCTCCCCGGGGCCAGCATCAGGTGGTAGGTGTTGCCGAGAACCATCTCGTAGCCGATCTCCGCGACCTCCTCCGGGAGCAGCCCCTTGACCGACCCGCGGGTCGCGAGCGGAACGAAGCACGGCGTCTCGACGTCCCCGTGCGGGGTGTGGAGGACGCCCGCCCGCGCATCCCCCTCACGGGCGACGATCTCGAAGTTCAGGCGGTCGGGGTCGTGGCGCATCGGCAGCGAAGCCTACGGGCGCCCGTGATCCCTACCCGCGCAGCGAGTTGCCCGTCATCCCCTCCGGCTTGTCGATCCCGAGCAGGTCGAGGGCCGTCGGCGAGACGTCGGCGAGGATCCCCTCATGCAGGGTCAGGCCGTGGACGGTCACGACGACCGGCACGGGATTCGTCGTGTGGGCGGTGTTCGGGGAGCCGTCCGGCTCGAGCATGTGCTCGGCGTTGCCGTGGTCGGCGGTGACGATGCAGGCGCCGCCCCGTCCGTGGACGGCCGCGACGACCCGGGCGAGGCAGCCATCGACCGCCTCGATGGCGCTGACCGCCGCCGGGATCGATCCGGTGTGGCCGACCATGTCGGGGTTCGCGAAGTTGATGATCCCGAAGCGGTAGCCGCCCTCCTCCCAGGCCGAGCAGAAGGCGTCGGCGGCCTTCGCGGCGCTCATCTCGGGCTTGTGGTCGTAGGTCGGGACGTCGCGGGGCGAGTCGGCCATCCGCCGCTCCTCCCCGCTCCACTCGGCCTCGCGGCCACCGTTGAAGAAGTAGGTCACGTGGGCGTACTTCTCGGTCTCGGCGACGTGGATCTGACGACCGCCGGCGGCACTGATGACCTCCGCCATCGTCGTCTTCGGCGCGCGCGGCGGGAACGCGACGGGATAGGGCCAGCCGGCCCGGTACTCCGCCATCGTTGCGATGTCGAGACCGGGGTCGCCGCCACGCTCGAAGCCGTCGAAGCCGGGCTCGCCGAGGGCGGCGACGATCTGCCGCATCCGGTCGGGGCGGAAGTTGAAGGTGATCACGACGTCGCCGGGCTCCATCCCGTCGTAGTCGCCGATCACGGTCGGCTTGATGAACTCGTCGGTGTCGCCGGCCGCATAGGCGTCGGCGATCGCCTCCGCGGAGCTGCCGGCTCGCGGCCCGGCGGCGTGGACCAGCGCGTCGTAGGCGAGCTTGGTGCGCTCCCAGCGGTGGTCGCGGTCCATCCCGTAATAGCGGCCGCCGACCGTGCCGACGCGGCCGGCGCTGCGGAGCCAGCGCTCGACCTCCTCGAGGTAGCGGGCTCCACCCGTCGGGCTCGTGTCGCGGCCGTCGGTGAAGGCGTGGAGGACGAGGTCGGGAACGCCCTCGCGCGCAGCCAGCTCGATGCACGCTTCGATGTGCTCCCAGCCGGAGTGGACGCCGCCGTCGGAGACGAGCCCGACCAGGTGCAGGCGGCCGCGGGCGCTCGCGCGGGCGCGCTCGCAGGCGCCGACGAGGACATCGTTCTCGAAGAAGCTGCCGTCGGCGATCGCGGCGTCGATCCGGGCCAGGTCCTGCTTGACGATCGCGCCGGCTCCGAGGTTGAGGTGCCCGACCTCGGAGTTGCCCATCTGCCCGTCGGGAAGGCCGACGTCGTGCCCGGAGGCGGACAGTCGCGTGTGCGGGTAGCCGTTCCAGAGGGCGTCGAACGTGGGCGTCTCCGCCTGCGAGATCGCGTTCCCCGCGCCGGGCTCGGCAAGCCCCCAGCCGTCGAGGATGACGAGCGCGAGGCCGGCGACCGGGATCGAGTCAGGGCCGCTTGGAACGTCGCTCATCGCTTCCTCCTCACGCC
>DATMCB010000157.1:0-3915 GCA_035558835.1 Solirubrobacterales bacterium | reverse complement strand
CACCCGGCCGCGTCGCGATCACAGATCAGTCCGGCAGCTCGATCACCGACAGCAGGTACTCGGGCTCGAGCAGCAGCGAGCCGTCGGTCGCCTGGTTGGCGGCGGCGGTCTGCTCGACCAGCTTCGCCCGCACCTCCTCCCAGCGGCCCTCCGGCTCGAGCGCCTCGCGGGCGAGGATGAGCGGCCCGAGCCGCTGTTCCTCTTCGCCGATCCAGGCTTCGACCGAGTCGCCTGCGAAGGGAACCCGCTCCGGCGTGCAGGTGACCGTTGCGCCGCTTGCCGCGAAGAGCCCGCGGACGTGATCCTCGAGGCCCCAGAGGATCGGCGGCTGAAAGCCCGCCGGCGGTGGCGGCAGGTGCTGGGCGAGCAGCATGAACAGCTGGCCGACTGAGCCCGCCGGCGTCCACGCCGCAACCCCGATCCGCCCACCGGGCCGGCAGACTCGGACGAGCTCGTCGGCCGCCTGCTGCTGATTCGGCGCGAACATCACCCCGTACATCGAGATCACCGCGTCGAAGCTGTCGTCGTCGTAGGGGAGCGCCTCGGCGTCGCCCTCGACGAAGTCGATCTCGGCTCCGGCCGCCGCGGCGCGCTCGGCGGCGATCCCGAGCAGCTTCGGCGTCAGGTCGAGGCCGCTCACCCGCGCCCCCCGCCCGGCCGCGACCAGCGCCCCGTTGCCGGTGCCGGTGGCGACGTCGAGGACCCGCTCGCCGGCGCCGATGCCGAGCCGCTCGACGATCGCCTCCGCCGCCGGGACGGTCCGGGTGGCGACCTTCGCGAAGTCACCGACCGTCCACATGTGCCGTTGCCGCTCCTTGATCTCCTCGAATCCGCTCACCCGGTCTCCTCGATGCCGTGACACCCGTCGCGCGAGCTTATGCCGGGGTTCAGCGCGCCGTCAAGCGGACCGGCAGCCCGCCTGCGGGCGACAGCGTCGGCGCCTGGTGGATCTCGAGCTCGTGGCCGATCGGCAGCTCGAAGCGGAACCGGCGCAGCAGCGCCGCCCCGAGCGCGTGGACCTCGGTGTAGCCGAATCGCTTGCCGATGCAGACGCGCGGGCCCATCCCGAACGGTACGTATGCGCCGCGCGGCCAGCGGGCGCGGCGTTCGGGGATGAACCGGTCCGGGTCGAAGCGGTGCGGATCCGGGAAGACCTCGGGCAGGCGGTGGCTGACCCAGGAGCTGTAGAAGCAGGGCAGCCCGGCCGGCGCCCGGACGCCCGCGAACTCGAAGTCGCGGACCGACCGCCGCGGGCCGATCCAGGCCGGCGGGTAGAGGCGCAGGGTCTCGTCCACGGCCCGGGTCAGCAGCGGCAGGCCGTCGAACAGCTCTTCCGCACCGGGATCGCGATCGCCGCAGACCTCGCGGAGCTCGGCGGCGAGCCGGTCCGCCCACTCCGGGCTCCGGGCCAGCTCGTAGATCAGGAAGCTGAGCGTCGAGGTTGCCGTGTCGTGGCCGGCGAACAGCAGGGTGAGGACGTGATCGAGGACCTGGCGGTCGCTGAGCGAGCGTCCCTCCCCGTCGGTCGCCGCGAGCAGCGCCGAGAGGATGTCGCCGCCGTCGGTGCCGCGCTTGCGGCGGCGGGCGATCTCGGCGCCGACCAGCGACTCGAGCGCCGCCCGGTCGCGGCGCAGCTTCGCCAGCGGCGTGCCGGGACCGAACAGCATCTGCATCGGGTACTCGCGGGCGTGGAAGCCGAGTCCGCTCTCGAAGCGGGCGGCGATCTCTGCGGCGTGACCGGAGTCGGGGTCGAAGCCGAACAGCGCTCTCATCGCGATCCGCATCGCCAGCGTCCGCGCCCACTCGTAGACGTCGGTGGTCTCGCCGACCGGCAGCGTCTCGACGGCCCGCGCGGCCTCGTCCCGCATCGTCGTCGCCGCGGCGGCGATCCGGTCGCGGTGGAAGGCGGGCATCATGATCGCCCGCGAGGCGTCGTGGTAGTCGCCGTCGGTGGTCAGCAGGCCGTCGCCGATGAGCGTCAGCAGATCGCCCATCCGACCGTGGCGCCAGCCGAAGTTCTCGCGGCCGGAGACGAGGAGGAAATGGTTCGCCTCGGGACCGATCAGCGCGAGGTTGTAGCCGAAGACGATCCGGATCCCGAAGATCGGGCCGTAGCGCATGTAGGACTCGAGCAGGAGCTCGAGGACGTCGTGGCGGAAGCGCCACGTGTTGCGAAGGCTGGGACGGTTCGCACCGCGCGGGAAGGGGCCCCGACGCCGCGCCCGGTACTCCTCGAGGATGTCGGCGGGAATCGCCCACGGGCCCGGGAACGCCGGTCGCGGCCCGGGATCGCCGATCCGGATCGTGCCGGCGCCCATCGGAGCTCAGACCGGGAAGCGGAGGATCGCGGCGACCGGGCCGCCATGCGGCACATCGGGCTCGCGGACGGCGACGACGCGGCCACCGGAGAGGATCACGCGGCGGGCGATCTCGTCGATCACCCCGCCCTCGTCGCCGTCGTCGACGAGGGTGACCATGCCGGTCTCCTCGTCGATCGTCCCGGCGAGCTTCGAGTCGATGTCGACGATCGCCGTCTCGACGGCGCCGAACGTGGCCGCCCGGGCGACGTCGCCGATCTCGGTGGCCCCGCGGCCGTGAGCCCGACGCGTTTCGAACAGCTCGCCGAGCTCCGCAAGGTCGGTCGCGTAGATGCCGTCGAGGACCGAGCGTGCCTCGTCGGCGAGCTCGCCGTCCGAAACGGCATCCGGGTTGCCATGCAGGCTCGCGGCCGCGAGGTGGGGATAGGAGTTGACGGAGCGGTAGATCGCATCGAGCGGCTGCGTCGCGGCGAGGATCAGCGGCAGCTCGTGGCCGGTCAGGACCGAGCGCAATGCTCCGTCGACCATCCGCGCGTACTGGCGCATCCGCACCTTCTGGCCCTCCGAACCCTGGAGCGCGCCGCGGGGGCTGCGGTCGGTGATGGTCGACTTGCCGACGGCGCTAGCGGCATCGGTGGGGAGGTCAGGCACCGCGATCTCGTGCACCGGCGCGCGCGCCGAGATCCCGAGCAGGCGGACCGCCCCCTGCGAGAGCGCCAGCACGAAGGCCGCCTGCGGGAAGGTGACCGCGCGCAGCAGCGGCTTGACGTAGAAGCGATCGGCGACGGTCACGGATCGCTCGAGGTGATTGGGGAGGCGGAAGGTCCGGAGCCCGCCGGGGGTCGCGAAGGCGGCGAGGCTGTTCGCCTGGTAGGCCCAAAAACGTTCGTCGCCGAGCAGGTCCTCGAGCGGCTCGCGGATCCGGTCGGCATCCCCGCGCTCGAGATCGAGCGCCTCGACTCGTTCCATCGCCTCGCCGATCGCGTTCTTGAACTCGATCCGCTCGGCCTCGACGTCGGATGTGACCGGCGTCGTCGGCATGTAGATCGAGACGCAACCCGGGCGCTTGGCCTCGAGCAGCGCGACGACCTCTGAGCGGGTCGGAACATCGATGTGAAGTGACATCGCCGCTATTCAATCGCTTCCGCGACCGGGTCGGGGCGCGGCGGTACCGGGTCGCTGCCGCGCGCGGCGCCGCGCGCGATCGCGGTCAGAAAGCGGCCGATCCCTTCGGCGATCCCGGCGGTCCGCTCGGACGGCCAGAGATCGAACGCGTGCTCCGCCGCAGGCAGCTCGACGTAGCGGACCGGCTGCTTCGAGACGGCGCCGAGGCGGGCCACGAAGTCGCGGGCGTCGGCGACCGGGACGAGGGTGTCGCGCTCGCCGTGAATGACCAGGAAGGGCGGTGCGTCGGCGTGGACGCGGAAGCTCGGCGAGGCGGAGCGGAAGGCCTCGGGGTCATCCTCGTAGCGGCGCTTGAACACGACCCGCTCGAGCACCCACTCGCGCAGGCCCGGGTAATAGAAGCCGTTCGCGTTCGTGAAGTCGTAGATGCCGTAGAAGGGAACGGCGGCGGCCAGCGAGGTGTCGGCTTCCT
>DATMCB010000156.1:0-9533 GCA_035558835.1 Solirubrobacterales bacterium | reverse complement strand
GCCGCTTCATCGTCCTTCGCGACGCCTACGGCAACAAGTACACGTACGCCGGCCTCGGCAAGATCGCGAAGGCGATCCCGGTGCCCAAGCAGCATTCGCTGACCGCCAAGGACTTCGACCTGATCACGCCCGGCCAGGGCGATCAGAAGCCGAGGGTGTCCGCTTCGGAGACGACGCGCCAGCAGACGATCCACAACGAGGCCGAGACCGGCCCCGGCGCCGGCAAGGGCAAGAGCGACTCGGGCGGCAAGGCCGGCAGCGACGCGAAGCAGCGCCGCGGCGGCTCCGGTGGCCCGGCCCCGTCCGGCTCCGGTGGCGTGAGCGAGGCCGGCCGCGCCGACAGCACCGAGACGGCCAACACCAACACCGAGGACAGCCGCGACCGCCTCTTCGCGCTGCCCGGCCGTAAGGAGAACGGCGGCAACGGCAACGGCGGCGGCAAGGGCCTCGGCGCCGAGGTCGACGACCTGCTCGGCCGCGGGATGCCGGGCTACGAGACCTTCAAGTCCTACTTCTCGGGCGTCCTCCAGTTCGACTCGAAGACGATGGACACCGCTCCGCTCCGCAAGGGCTCGAAGGTCGTCGGCGGCACGATCATCGGCGAGGTCGGCCAGACCGATCCCGACGTCGCCCCCCATCTCCACTTCGAGATCACCCCGACCGGACGCGGCGCCCACACGATCGACCCGAAGCCGATCCTCGACGGCTGGAAGCTGCTCGAGGCGACCGCGATCTACCGCGCCGCCGGCAAGAACCCGTTCGACGATCAGGCATCGGTCGGGCAGGTGCTGCTCGCGTCGAAGTCGCAGCTGCAGCGCCAGGTGCTCTCCGATCCGCGCCTCGAGATCTACTCCTGCGGCCGCCAGGACATCGCCACCGGCCAGATCGACCGCCGCGTCCTCGCCGTGCTCGAGTACCTGGTGGCACGCGGTTACCGGCTGACGATCACGTCGCTCAAGTGCGGCCACAGCATCATGACCACGTCCGGCAACGTCAGCGCCCACTCGACCGGCGACGCCGTCGACATCGCGATGGTCAACGGGATCCCGATCTACGGCAACCAGGGCAAGGGCTCGATCACCGAGGCCGTGATCAACGACCTGCTGAAGCTGCAGGGCTCGATGGAACCGGCCCAGATCATCTCGCTGATGGAGATGGGCGGGCCGACGTTCGCGATGAGCGATCACGACGACCACATCCACGTCGGCTACACCCCGGACGGCACCGACAACGCCGGCAAGCCGCTGAGCATGCTGAAGCCCGGCCAGTGGGACAAGCTCCTCGACCGGATCTCCGAGCTCGACCAGCCGACGGTGCCCGTCAAGCCGTCGCAGTACTCGCTGCCCGCCAAGAAGGGCGACAAGGCGAGCAACGCCCACATCGGCGAGTAACGATCCGGTCGCCGTCCTGGCCGCTCCGCCCCTTCTCCCGTTCGCCCAGTTAGATCTGCCCGGCAGGCTCGGCCCCGGCGACGGCCGCTACCTAGTCCGCCCGCCCGGCGGCGAGGACGCCGAGCCCGACGTGCTCGTCCTGACGACCCTCGGCGCCCCCCGGTCCGCGCCGCGTCTGCGCCGCGGCAAGCCACAGCCCCTGGGCGACGTGCCCGGCGCCCCTCCCCTCCCCCTGACCCGGGTCACGCTGATCCGGCCGCGGCCGTTCGCCGACGAGGACTCCGCCGCCCGCTGGCTCCGCGACGTCGGCGCCGACCGCGACGTCTGGAGCCGCCTCGCCCGCGAGACGGCCGCGGAGCTGAACCGGCTGCTGCATGCCTACCGGACCGCCGCCGGTGATCCGCACGTCGCCGACGTCGATCCCGCTCGCGCCGTCGCGATCCGGTTCGGCTTCGGCAGCGGCGACGAGGTGGCCGACGGCCGCTGGAGCGCCGCCAGCGAGCTACCGGATCAGGAACGGCAACGGCTGATCCGTCGCGACTACGAGGCCCTGCGGCCGGAGGAGCGGGTGGCGGCGGTGCTCGGCGGCCGCGAGTCGGTCGCCGCCTGGGAGGACCTCGTCGTCCGCGCCCGCGGCGACCTCGACGCCGGCAGGCCCGGCGCCGCGGCGCTCGGCCTCCACGCGGCATTGCGGGCACTGGCCGCCTCCGGCGCCGATGTCGGAGCGGCGATCGAAGCCGCGGCGACGGCCGAGCGCGATGTCCTCGCCGGCCGCGCGCCCGATCAGGACGCGCTCGCCGAGGCCCTGCAGGTCGCTGAGGTGGCGATCCGGCGCCGCGCTCGGGGCTGACGGGCGGCCGGCCGCTGCCCCTTGTCTCCTCAGCCGAGCGCGGCGAGGACGGCGAGCAGCTCCTCGGCCACGTCGCCGTCGAGCTTGACTGACGCCTCACGGTCGCAGGGCGTCGGCCCCTTGGTCACGATCGCGACGTCGCCGCCGTTCGCGAGAGTCAGCTCGGGCAGGCCGGCGGCCGGGAAGACCTCGAGCGAGGAGCCGATGCAGATCATCAGCTCGGCGCCGGCCGCTAGCTCGCGGGCCCGCTCGATCGCGGCGACCGGAAGCATCTCGCCGAACAGGACGACGTCGGGCTTGACGAGGCCGGGGCAGATATCGCAGACGGCGATCCCGCGGCCGTCGAAGAGCGCTTCGACCTCGTCGAGCCCGTAGCTGCGGCCGCAGGTGATGCAGCTCGATGTCGCGATCGAGCCGTGGACCTCGATCAGCTCGCGGGTCCCGGCGGCGCGGTGGAGGCGGTCGATGTTCTGGGTGACCACCGCGGCGAGGAGGCCTCGCCCCTCGAGCGTCGCCAGCGCCACGTGCGCCGGGTTCGGCCGCTTGTCGCCGAGCATGCTGAACCGGGGACGGTAGAACTGCCAGAACCGCTGCGGATCGCGGCGGAAGGCGTCGATCGAGGCGACCTCGAAGGGATCGACGTTCGACCAGATCCCCTCGCCGGGCGTCCGGAAGTCAGGGATCCCGGACGGGACGCTGATCCCCGCACCGGTCAAGGCGACGGTCGAGCTCGAGCGGCCGATCAGCTCCGCGAGCTGCTCGGCCGCGCTTGTCCGGGCCGGGGCGGCTACTTGCCGCTCCACTTCGGCGTCCGCTTGCCCAGGAAGGCACCGATGCCCTCCTTGGCGTCCTCACTGAAGAACGCCGCGGCGAAGCCAGCCTTCTCGGCCTCGATTCCATCGTCGAGGTCGCCCTTGTGGGAGACCTTCTTGATCTGCGCGACCGCGATCGGCGCCTGCCCCGCGAGCTTGCGCGCGAAGGCGAGGGCCGTGTCGAACATCTCGTGATCGGGTGCGATGTGGTTGACGAGGCCGACCTCGTAGGCCTCGCCGCCGGTGATCGCGTCGCCGATCAGGTTCATCTCGAGCGCCTTCTGCGGCCCCACCAACCGCGGCAGCCGCTGGGTGCCGCCGAAGCCGGGGATGATCCCGAGCTTCACCTCGGGCTGCCCGAAGACGGCCGATTCGGCGGCGATCCGGACGTCGCACGCCATCGCCAGCTCGCAGCCGCCGCCGAACGCCAGCGAGTTGACCGCGGCGATCGTCGCGATCCCCTCGGTGCCGAACTCGCGAAGCAGCGCGTGGCCGTCCTCGATCAGCTCGGCGCCGGAGCTCTCGTCCATCTTCGTGAACGCCTTGATGTCGGCGCCCGCCGAGTAGACGAGCGGGATCGATGACGCGATGACCATCGCGTGGATCGAGTCGTCGGCCTTGACCTTCTCCCAGACCGTGCGCAGGTCGACGATCACCTGTGGGCTGATCGAGTTCATCGGCAGGTTCGCGAGCCAGGCGATCGCGACGCCGCCGTCGCGGGTCTCGAGCTTGATCGTCTCGGTCTGATCGCCTTCGTCCGCCTGCGGGTAGGCGTAGAAGCCCTGGCCGGCCTTGGCGCCGAGCCGGCCCTGAGCGACGAGGCGCTTCAGCGTCACCGGGACCGTGAACCGGTCCGGGTGCTGCTCGGCGAGGTTCTCGAGCTTCTCGAGGATGACGTCGAGGCCCTCGACGTCCGCCTTCCAGAACGGCGGCAGCAGACCGCGACGCGGGTCGAGGCCGGCGCCGGCCATCATCCCGACGTCGATCTCGCGGACCGTGCAGACGTCCTCCTCGAGGATCAGGCAGGCCTCGACGAGCGCCTTCAGCGAGAACATCTCGACGAGCGCATCGACGTCGGGGGCCGCGTCGCCCTCGATGTTCGGCTCGCCGTCCTTGTAGGAGCCCTCGCCGCCGCTCTTCGCGCCGAGCTTGCCCTCGGCGACGAGCTTCTCCATGCCCGGGTGGACGTAGAAGCGGTCGCCGTAGGACTCGCGGAGGTGCTCGGCGACGTGGAGGACCGTGTCGAGGCCGAGGAAGTCGGTGAGGATGAACGGACCCATCGGCGCCGCGTTGGCGGCGGCGATGCCCTCGTCGATGCTCTTGATCGACAGGCCCTTCTCGTGCTGCTCGCGCCAGACCTCGGCGACCGAGGCGTTGAGGATCCGGTTGACGACGAAGCCGGGGACCTCGTCGCAGACGATCGGCTGCTTCTTGATCGCCTGGGCGAAGTTGAACGCCGTCGCGACCGTCTCGTCGGAGGTCTCCTCGCCGCGGACGATCTCGAGCAGCGGCATGATCGAGGCCGGGTAGAAGAAGTGGAAGCCGACGACCTTGTCGGGTCGCAGCGTCGCGTCGCCCATCTCGGTGATCGAGAGCGAGGACGTATTCGAGCTGATCACCGCATGACCCGGCGTCACGGCGTCGAGCTCGGCGAAGACCGACTGCTTGATCTCCATCCGCTCCGGAGCGGCCTCGATGACGAAGTCGACGTCTCCGAACGACGAGTATTCGGTCGTCCCCTCGATCCGGCCCATGACCTCCTCGAGACGGGCGTCGGCCTGCTCCTGGGTCAGCTTCTCCTTGCCGACGAGCCTGTCGAGCTGGCCCTTGGTGACCTCGCGGGCCTTGTCGAGCCCGTGATCGACGAACTTCTGGTCGATGTCCTTGAGGACGACGTCGATGTCGGCCGCGGCGATCGCCTGGGCGATCTCACCGCCCATCGTGCCGGCGCCGACGACTGCAGCCTTGAAGACGAACATTCCGCTCCTAACGTGGGTCTGGGGGTCCGCAAGGCTACCCGTTCGCCTCGAGCCGAAGGGCGCCGAGCGAGCGCTCAAGCGAGCGTCGCATCTGGCTGCGGATGAAGAGCAGATCGGTGACCGGGGAGAGGATGCCGCCGCCCTTGATCTCGTACTCGAGGCGCTGGGTGACGCTCGTCAGGCGCTCGCCGCCGGGGACGATCGCGAACTCCGTCGCGAGCCGGCCGCGCGATTCCGGGTCCTCGTACCCGATCCGGTGCAGCGAGCGCGGCGCGTGGTCGAGTACGCGCTCGCGGACCTGGCCGCGCCCGGCCGCGGTCGAGCGCCAGACGAGCTCGCCTCCCGGCTCCGGATAGCCGGCGGCGGAGACGACCGCGGCGAAGCCGTCCACCCAGGCCGGCCAGCGGTCGCGGTCGAAGTAGAGGTCCCAGACCTCGGCGAGGGCGGCCGGTATCTCGACCGACGCCTCAACCTTCGCCATAGATCTCGCGCTGGATCAGGCTGACTGTGCGGATCATCGATTCGAGGAAGGGAGCGAGCTCGTCGCGGAGCCGCTCGTATTCCTCGCGACCCGCGTCGGTGATCGAGTAGAAGCGTCTCGTCCGGCGGTCGGGGTGCTCCCAGCGACCGGCGATCAATCCGCGCTTCTCGAGCTGGCGGAGGAGCGGGTACATCGTGTTCGGGTTGACCGAGATCACGCCCTGCGTGATCGCCTCGATGTCCTCGATCAGGCGGTTGCCGAACGTCGGCTCGCGGCCGACGAGGTGGAGGACGAGGAGCGGGAAGACGTCGCGGCGGCGCAGCTCGCCGCCGAAGACGTCGGAGGCGCGGCCGGGCGCCCGCCGCCGCTTGCGGCTGCGCTCGGTCGCCCTCGTCGCCTCGGCGACCGCTTCCGCCATCGGCTTCGAATGACCATCGGCCATCGGGGCGACTATAGGCACTGGGATGACCGATCCCGCGCATCCGGCAATGGGGCGTCGGTTGCAAAGCGCGTCCACGGGCCCGCCCGGGGCTCAAGCTCCGCCGCCCTGAGCCCGATACCGGCGGGTGCAGAGGTCGGTGGATCCGCCCGTAGGGCGCGCGCCAGAGAAGGAGCGTGACCAGGGCCAGCGAGGGCCCCGGGTGAGCGGTGAGACAAGACGTCGGGCCGGCCCACCGGTCGAATCCCCGATCTCTGCATAGATAACTGCGCGACTCGCGCGGCTCTGCCGCGCTCGACTGCTGGATGACCGCGCGACTCGCGCGGCTCCGCCGCGCTCGACTGCTTGCCGGTGGGCGAGATTACCCTTCAACGCGAAGGGCCGGGCAAAGCCCGGCCCTTCGTCGGCTAACGGTTGAGAGGGCCCGGCGGGCCTCGCCGGGGCCGCTGCCCGCCGGCCCGGCGGTTTACGCGGCGACGACCTCCTCGACGCCCTTGTCGTCGTCGTCCGTCTCCATGGCCTCGGGGATCCGCTCGTCGACGTTGCGGCCCATCAGGACCTCCTTGGCGATGACGAGGCGCTGGATCTGCGAGGTGCCCTCGTAGAGCTGCATGATCTTCGCGTCGCGCATGATCTTCTCGACCGGGTACTCCTTGATGAACCCGTAGCCGCCGTAGACCTGGACGGCGTCGGTCGCGACCTCCATCGCCGAGTCGGCGGCGAAGCGCTTCGCGTGCGAGGCCTCGAGCGTGTTGCGGAGGCCGTTGTCGAGACGGGAGGCGGACTGCCAGGTGAGCAGCCGGCCGGCCTCGATCTTGGTCGCCATGTCGGCGATCATGAACGCGACCGCCTGGTGCATGGCGATCGGCACGCCGAACTGCTGACGCTCCTTCGAGTACTCGCAGGCGAACTCGAAAGCCGAGCGGGCGATGCCGACGGCCATCGCGGCGACGCCGGGACGGGTCCGGTCGAGAGTCATCATCGCCAGCTTGAACCCCTTGTTCTCCTCGCCGAGCAGGTTGCCGACGGGGATCTCGGTCTCGTTGAACGTGACCGTGGCGGTGTTCGAGGCACGCTGGCCGAGCTTGTCCTCCTTCTTGTCGATCACGATCGTGTCGTCACGGGGGACGACGAAGGCGGAGATGCCACGGTGGCCGGCGTCCTTGTCGGTCTTCGCGTAGACCGTGTACCAGTCGGCGTACTGGCCGTTGGTGATGAAGCACTTGGAGCCGTTGATGACCCACTTGTCGCCCTGTTTGGTGGCGGTCGTCTTCATCCCGGAGACGTCGGAGCCTGCGTCGGGCTCGGTCAGGCAGAAGCTGGCGAGCTTCGGCCCCTCGGTCAGCATCCCGAGGAACTCCGACTTGATCTCCTCGCTGCCGCCGAGCGCGACCGGCGCCGAGGCGAGGCCGTTGGCGGCAAGCGAGGTGCCGATGCCCGAACAGCCCCAGCCGAGCTCCTCCTCGATCAGGCAGCCCGACAGGTAGTCGAGGCCCGGTCCGCCGTACTTCTCGGGGGTGTGGGTGTTCATCAAGCCGACCTCCCAGGCCTTCTCGATGACCTCCTGCGGCCAGGTGCCGTCCTTGTCGTACTCCCAGGCGACCTTGCGCATCTCCTTCTCGGCGAAGTTGTGCGCCATCTCCCGCAGGTCCTTCTGCTCGTCGGTCAAGGTGAAGTCAACCACCGTGGATGCTCCTTGTAAGTCGTGTTGAGGGCTGACGGGGCCGGGACCGGAGCGCTCGACCAGTGGCAACGACGCTCATCCGGGCTCGGGGCCGAAAACCGATTGACCAATCAGTCAACCATGGGAGAGGATAGCCGCTGGCCGGGACGGGCGCAATCCGAGGGGCCGTCCGCGTCGAGCGGATGCGAGGATGGCGGCGATGGCCACAGCCGCCGAAGCCGCAGCTCTGATCAGGCCCGACGACACCCTCGGCCTGCCGCTCGGGCCGGGGCAGCCGCCGAGCTTCCTGGCGGCGCTCGGCGAGCGCGACGACTGGGAGGACCTGCGCGTCTACGGCGCGCTGCTCGGAGTCGGGACCGAGCTCTTCAGCCGCCCCGGGGTCAACCTGCTCTCCGGCTTCTACGGGCCCTTCGAGCGGGCGCTCCGCGACGCCGGAGCCGCGATCAGCTTCGCCCCGGCAGACTTCCGCCGCTTCGGCCCCCTCTACGAGCGCCAGCGCCCGCGCGTGATGTGCACCGTTGCAGCCGCCCCCGACGCCGATGGCTGGTGCTCGCTCTCGCTCCACGCCGGGGGCTCGATCGGCGAGATCCACCGCGCCGCCGAGGACCCCGACCGCCTGCTCGTCGTCGAGGCCGCGTCGGGCTACCCGCGGACCGTGGGCCTACTGCCCGAGCATCCGCACCGGATCCACGTCGACCAAGCCGACGTGCTGATCGAGACCGATGCCGAGCCGCTCGAGCTGCCGGGTGCGGAGCCGG
This sequence comes from Solirubrobacterales bacterium, assembly GCA_035558835.1. Taxonomy (GTDB): domain Bacteria; phylum Actinomycetota; class Thermoleophilia; order Solirubrobacterales; family 70-9; genus RHKX01. The sequence goes on along the minus strand of DATMCB010000156.1, from coordinate 1,139 downwards.
GCGAGGTCGACCGGGCGATCGCCGCCAACGCCGCGGCGTTCATCGGCTCCGGCTCGACCATCCAGACCGGGATCGGCGCCGTCCCGTCGATGATCGCGACGATCCTCGCCGAGGGCGACTACGGCGACCTCGGGATCCACTCGGAGATGCTCACCGACGGGCTGATGAAGCTTCACCTCGCCGGTGCCGTCGCGAACCGGAAGGGCATCTTCGACGGAGTCTCCGTCGCGACGTTCGCCTTCGGCTCGAAACGGCTCTACGACTGGCTCGACGGCAACGAGGAGGTCGCCTTCCTGCCGGTCGAGGTCGTCAACTCGCCGGATGTGATCCGGCGCAACCGGCGGATGGTCTCGATCAACGCCGCGCTCGCGGTCGACATCCACGGTCAGGTCGTCGCCGACACGATCGGCGGCCGCCAGTACTCGGGGATCGGCGGCGCCGAGGACTTCGCCGCCGGCTCCGGGCTCGAGGTCGAGGACCGCTCGCTGCAGTGCCTGCCTTCGACCGTCGAGCTCGACGGCGAGCTGCACTCGCGGATCGTCCCGGCCTTCGGGGCCGGCGCCGTCATCACGACTCCACGCCACCAGGTCGACGTGATCGTCACCGAGTACGGCGCTGCCGAGCTCGAAGGCAAGACGATCCACCAGCGCGGCCTCGAGCTGGCGCGGATCGCCCATCCCGACTTCCGCGACGAGCTCGTCGCTGCCGCCGAGCGCGCCTCCGGCGGCAACTCGCCGCTCTAGCCGAGGACGGTCGCGGCAGCGGCGCGGCCGCTGCGGATCGCGCCCTCCATCAGCGCGCTCATCTCGCCGGCGAGATGCTCGCCGGCGAAGGCGACCCGCCCGTGGCGGCGGTTGAGCGTGGCCGCGGCGGCGTCAGCGGTCGCCACCGCGTAGGCGGCGCCGACCCACTCGTCGTCGTCCCAGGTCGAGAGCACCGCCCGGGCGGGATCGATCTCGAGGTCGGGTCGCAGCGTCGCCAGCCGGTCCGCCCAGACCGCCGATCCGTCCTCGACGCCGAGACCGGCGAGCGCAGCGGCGGACCCGGCGAAGGCGCTGACGACCGGCTGCGAGGCTCCGTCCTCGTCGCCACTGGCCGTCCAGGCCCAGTAGCGGTCGGGCACGGCGAGGGTCGCGCTC
>DATMCB010000155.1:0-12598 GCA_035558835.1 Solirubrobacterales bacterium | reverse complement strand
GTAGGTGCGGACCGGACGCCGGCCCTCGGGCGGGGTCTCGATCACCGAGATGTCGCGAAGCCCAGCCAGCGACATCTGGAGCGTCCGCGGGATCGGTGTGGCGGAGAGCGAGAGGACGTCCACCCTGAGCTTGAGCTGGCGGAGCAGCTCCTTCTGCTTGACGCCGAACCGCTGCTCCTCGTCGATCACCAGCAGCCCGAGATCCTTGGCGCGGACATCGCGGGAGAGCAGCCGGTGGGTCCCGATCAGGATGTCGACCGAGCCGTCCGCGAAGCCGGCGACGACTTTCTTCACGTCAGCCGGCTTGCGAAGCCGCGAGACCATCTCGATCTCGTAGGGGAAGTCGCGGAGGCGCTCGGTGAACGTCCCGAGGTGCTGGGTGGCGAGGATCGTCGTCGGCACCAAAACCATGACCTGCTTGCTGTCGGCGAGCGCCTTCTGGGCCGCCCGGATCGCCACCTCGGTCTTGCCGTAGCCGACGTCGCCGCAGATCAGGCGGTCCATCGGCCGATCCGACTCCATGTCGGCCTTGACGGCCTCGATCGCCTCGAGCTGGTCGGCGGTCTCGCGGAACGGGAACGAGCGCTCGAGGCGGAGCTGCCACTCGCCGTCGGGCGAGAACGCGTGCCCGCGGCGCGCCTGGCGCTCGGCGTAGAGGTTGATCAGCTCCCCGGCGAGCTCACGCGCCGAGCGGCGCGCCCGCGCCTTCATCTGGCTCCAGCGCTTGCCGCCGAGCTTCGAGAGCTCGGGGTGCTCGCCGCCGACGTAGCGGGTGATCTTCGCGAGCTGCTCGGCCGGGACGAGGACCTTGTCGCCGTCGCGGTACTCGAGCTCGAGGTAGTCGCGGGTGATCCCGGCGACGGTCCTCGTGTCGAAGCCGGCGAAGCGGGCGACGCCGTGGTCCTCGTGGACGACGTGCTCGCCGGCGGCGAGGTCGCCGAGCGAGGCGAGTCGGCCGCCGGTCGGCGCCGGCGCCGCAGCGCGGCGACGGTGGACGAGACGCCGGAACGGCACGACCGCGAGCCGGAGCGCCGGGGCGATGAAGCCGTCGGCGACGCGCGCCTCCGCGAAGAGGACCGTGGGATCGGCCGGCGGCGGTCCGTCGCCGAGCATCTTCGGGGTCAGGCGCTCGAGCGCGTAGCGGGCGCGCTCCGCCTCACCGATCCGCTCGAAGGCGACGACCGTCGTGTAGCCGGAGCGGGTCTGCTTCTCGAGCTCCGGCTCGGCCTCGGCGAGGCTGCGCGCGGCCGAGACGGGGATCGAGCCGCGGAAGGCCTCGCCGCCGTCGGCGGGGTCGGGATCGCCATCGCCGACGCCGGTCATCGAGAGGATCGCGCGGGCCCGGAGCGGATCGCGGACCGCCACGTAGAGGCGGGCGATGTCGTCGTCGTGGATCGCAGCGCGGATGTCGGTGAGGTGGTCGTCGAGGGCGGCGTCAAGCTCGTCGGGAGCGGCGATGACGATCGCCGTCCGATCGTCGATCAGCTCGAGGAATGCCCCGAAGCGATCGGTCGGCAGGAGCTCGGCGAGCGGCCGCTCCGCTCCCTCCTCGGCGGCGTCGGCGAGCGCCGCCTCGGCGAGCAGCCGGTGGTCGGGATCGATCTCGGCGGCCGGGGCCAGCTCGATCCGCTCGGTCTCGCCGAGCGAGCGCTGCGTGAACGTCGAGAAGTAACGGATCGACTCGATCTCGTCGCCGAACAGCTCGATCCGCGCTGCCTGGTCCTCGGTCGAGGCGAAGACGTCGAGGATCCCGCCGCGGACCGCGAACTGGCCACGGTCGTCGACCTGCTCGACCCGCTCGTAGCCGCTGCCGGCGAGCAGCTCGGCGACGTCGCCGAGGTCGATCTCCTCGCCCCTCGTGAGCGCGAAGCCGGCCGGCCGCAGCGACGCGTCGGGGACCGCCTCGGCCAGCGCCACGGCGCTGGCGACGACGACCGGCGGCTCCTCGTCGCCATCGCCGACGAGGGCGTCGAGGGCGGCGATCCGGAGGCCGACGAGGTGTGGAGGCGGCGCCAGGTGCGACTCGTAGCCGGTCCCCCGGGACGGGTAGTAGCGGACGCGGCGCGGCGCCAGGTAGGCGCCGAGCTCGCCGGCGAGGTCACGGGCGCCGCGATCGTCGGCGGCGACGACGAGCAGCGGCCGCCCCGCGAGGCCGGGCTCCGCCTCGGCCAGCGCGGCGAGCAGATACGGGCGCAGCCCGGCCGAGACCGGGACCGTGGTCCCCTCGCCGTCGCCGGCGGCGTCGACGCGGGCCGCGAGCGCTGCGAAGGCCGTGTCGCCTTCGGCTACCTCGAGGAGGGAACGGAGCGCCACCGTTACTCAGTCTCGGTAGCCGAGCCCGGGTCCCTCCGACTGCCAGGCGACCTGGCCCTCGCCTTCGGCCCGCGAGCGCTCCTCGACCCCGTCCCAGGCGTGCAGCATCGACTTGATCCGGGCCACCGACTCGGGCGGATGATCGGCGACCTGGGTTGCGAGCTGCAGCGCGACCTCCTCGGTCCGCGGGGCGGGCGCCACCTTGTGGACCAGACCCCAGCGGTACGCCTCGTCGACGGCGATCTCCTTCGAGGTCAGCAGCAGGTATTTCGCGACCGAGAGGCCGCAGAGGGTGACGAGGCGGGCGGGCCCGACCGGGACGCCGAGGCCGGCGCCCGGGAAGCGGAGGCGCATGTTCGAGCCGCCGACGCGGATGTCGCAGGCGACCGCGATCTCGGCGCCGCCGCCGACGCAGGCGCCGTGGCAGGCAGCGACGGTCGGCCGCGGAAACCCGGTCAGATCGTCGTAGAGATCGGCGAAGAGCTGCATGCGGCGGATCGCACCCTCGCGGTCGAGCTCCTCGCGGACGTCGGCGCCGGCGGAGAAGCCCATGTGGTCGGTCGAGGAGAGGACGAGCACGCGGAGGTCAGCGTCGGCGCGGGCCGCTCCGAGGTGCTCGAGCAGCTCCTCGAGCATCGCGGTGTTGATCGCGTTCCGGGCCTCGGGCCGGTCGAGCCGCAACAGGCCGACGCCGTTGCCGTCGGTCTCGTAGCTGGTCAGTGGCTCCATCTCACTCCTCGTTTCCGTCTTCGTCGTTGGAGATCTCGTCGATCAGGCGCTCGGTCGCGGCGGCGGCCGACTCGATCAGGGCTGCGACGCTCTCGCGATCCTCGGCGAAGCGGCCGAGGACCCAGCGGGAGACGACCTCAGGGTCGGTCGAGTCGGGGCGGCCGACCCCGATTCGCACCCGCTGGAAGTCGCGGCTGCCGAGCCCGCGCTCGAGGCTCTTCAGGCCGTTGTGGCCGGCGACGCCGCCGCCGAGCTTGGTCCGCACCTCGCCGAACGGGAGGTCGATCTCGTCGTGGAGGGCGAGGACCCGATCGAGCGGAACGCCGAACGACCCGCGGGCAGGCCCGGCCGCGTTCCCGGACTCGTTCATGTACGTCTGCGGAAGCAGGATCGCGACGCGCGGGCCGCCGGGCCGGAATCGGCCGCTGGTGACGAGCCCTCCGAACCGCGACTTCGCCCGCGGCAGCTCCCAGCGGGCGCTGAGCGCGTCGGCGACCTCGAATCCGGCGTTGTGCCGGGTCCCGGCGTAGCGGCTGCCGGGATTGCCGAGGCCGACGATCAGGAAGTCGGCCGAGCCGGAGCCCGGCTCCGAGCCCCCACCGCCGCGACGGCGGCCGAGCCGGCGCATCGAGGGTTAACCCTCGGAGCCCGAGTCGCCCTCGTCGCCGCCGGACTCCTCGGCGGCCGCCTCCTCGGCCTCGCCCTCTGCCTCGCCCTCGCCGACGACCTCGGTCTCCTCCTCGACCTCCGGCTCCTCCTCCTCGACGATGCGAGGCGGGTTCAGGGTCGCGATCGTGACCTCCTCAGGGTTGTCGGCGACGAACTTGACGCCGCCCGGAGGGGTGATCGTGTCGAGCTGGATCGTGTCGCCGATGACCATCGCCGAGACGTCGACGGTGATGCCCTCGGGGATGTCGGTGGGCAGCGCCTCGATCGTCACCTCGCGGGTGACGTGCTCGAGGATGCCGCCCTCCTTGACGCCGGGCGCGTCCTCGGTCCCCTCGATCTCGATCGCGACGTCGGCCTGGATCTCCTGCGCGAGGTCGACCTGCTGGCAGTCGATGTGGATCAGATGGCCGCGGACCGGATGGCGCTGCTCCTCCTTGACGACGACGGGGACCTTGGTCTCGCCGGCGATCTCGAGGTCGAAGAGGGCGTGGCCCTCGTTGATGAAGAGCGCGAGGTCGTGGGCGTCGGCCTGGAACGGGCGAGCGGCCTCGCCGGCGGTGTAGACGATGCCGGGAACGAGCCCGTCGCGGCGCAGGCGGCGGGAGGTGCGGGAGCCGAACTCGGTCCGCTCGGCGACCTTGAAGCTGGGGCGGGAAGTGGCCATCGGGCAGGGCAGGATAGAGATTCCGGCCGCTCGGGCGCCGCTCCATCGGCGATGGGCATGCGGTCGGCTACTGGAGCAGCCGCGGGTCGTTCGAGCAGATCCCGGTGACCCCGATCCCGCGCAACCGTGCGATCGCAGCGGCGTCATCGACGGTCCAGGCGATCAGCTCGATGCCGAGCTCGGCCGCGACCCGGGCGAGCCGTGGCGTCGCGATCCGGTGGAAGATCCAGATCGCCGAGGCGCCGATCTCCGGGACCCGGCGCCGGGCGGCGGCGGGAAAGCGGCGACGCATCAGCTCCAGCGCCGCGGAGACGGCCGGCTTCGCCAGCGGACGGCGGTCCCAGGGGCGGGTGACGAGCGGGTAGGTCCAGCCGAGGCGCAGCCGCGGCTCCAGCGCGGCGATCCGGTTGAGGCTGGGCACGTACATCGTCGAGACCATCGCCCGCTCGAGCAGGTCGCGATCGCCGAGCGCGGCAACCAACTCCTCCTCGCGCCCCGGCAGCTTCAGGTCGCAGTCGATCTCGACGCGATCGAGCGGCGGGCGCGTGAAGGCGTCGAGCGCCTCCTCGAGGGTGAGGCGCGGGCGGACGGCGGCGTCATCCCAGTCGTGGGCGACCACGAGCGGCGAGCGATCGGCAGCGGGCAGCTCCGGAGCGCCGTCGCGGAGCCGGAGGACGTCGAACTCGATCATGTCGACGCCGATCTCGACCGCGCGTTCGAAGCTGGCGATCGTGTTGCCCTCGACGAGATCGGCGGCGCCCTTGTGGCCGACCCTGCGGATCCCGGCGGGCGCGTCCGGGAGTGCGCTCACCGCCGCTCGCGGCGCGATCTCCGCTCGGAGCGCGCGCCGGAGGCCTCGGCGTCGAAGGGGAGCTCTTCCTGGGCCTCCGCGGCGCCACGCTCGGACGCCGGTCCGAGCCGCTCGAGCCGCTCGGTGACGAGGACCCGTAGGATCGCTCCGGCCGCGGCGAGCAGGCCGGCGCCGGTCAGGCCGCTGCCGAGCGCGGCCAGGGAGGCGACGCCCCTCCCCTGCTTCTCGATGTCGCCGAATAGCGGCTCGGCGCTGTCGGAGCCGGCGATCACGATCGCCGCGATCGCGGCGAGGAGGAGGACGATCGCGGCGACCCACGTCAGGCTCCGCGCGAGCAGCTCGTACCACTCGAGGGTGGCGCGGTTCATGGCGCGAACACTACTCGGAGGAGACGTCCGGATCGGGCGTTCGCCCGAGGTCGAGGACGGCAACCAGGAAACCGACGACCGCGACCGCGGCGATCACCCGGAAGCTGGTCTGGACGCCGAACGCGAAGGAGTCGCTGACGATCCGCTCGATCTCGGCGACGGCCTTCGAGGGCAGTTCGGCGAGCGCGTCGGTGGCGGCGTCGGTCCCGGCGAGGGTGCCGTGCAGCACCGACTGCTCGTGGCCGGTCAGCGTCACCCCGGTCTCGGTCTTGGCGAGGTCGCCGAGCCGGCCCTCCGACGCGCCGGTGAAGATCGCGGTGGCGATGCCGAGCCCGACGGCGCCGCCGGCGATCTGGAACATGTAGACGATTCCACCGGCGAGGCTGCTGCGGGCGGCATCGAGCGCGGTGACGGCGGCGGTGGTCACCGACGGGTAGAACATCCCGCAGCCGATCCCGAGGGCGAGCAGGCCGGGCGCGACGTCGAGGTAGTCGGCATCGGCGCCGATGAGGAGGGCGAGCAGTACGGCGCCGAGCGCGATGAAGCCGGTGCCGACGCCGATCACGACCCGCATCCCGATCTTGTTGTAGAGCGGTCCGGCGATGAACGACACGACCGCGAACGAGGCGAGCAGCGGCAGCATCCCGAGTCCCGCCTCGATCGTCGAGTAGTCGAGGATCTTCTCGAAGAACTGCGGGACGTAGAGCACCGTCGCGAAGAACACCGCCGACAGCAGCAGCACGACCAGGCAGGCAGCCCGGAACCGCTTCGTCGCGATCACGTCGGGCGGGATCAGCGCCCGCGATCCGGCCCGGCGCTCGATGCCGACGAAGGCGACGATCAGGACGGCAGCGAGCCCGAGCATCGTCACCACCCGCCAGTCGCCCCAGCCCCAGTCCACGGCCTGATCGAGGGCGAGCAGGAGGAGGACGAGGCCGCCGGAGAGGGTCGCCATCCCGGCGTAGTCGATCCGCTCCTCCGAGAGCTCCTGCGGCTGGTGGACGTTGCGCCAGGTCACGAACATCGCGAAGGCGGCGATCGGGACGTTGACGACGAAGATCCAGCGCCAGTCGAGCGCCTCGGTGAGGGCGCCGCCGAGCAGCGGGCCGACGGCGTTGCCGATGCCGGCGACGCCGAGGATCAGCCCGCCGGCGAGGCCGGCCTTCGACTCCGGCAGCGCCGCGAAGGTCATCCCGAGGATCGCCGGCCACATCAGCGCACCGCCGACGCCCATGCCGACCCGGGCACCGATCAGGACGCCGAGGTCGGGCGCTGCCGCACCGAGCGCCGAGAAGGCGGCGAACAGGATCGAGCCGATGAAGAAGACGCGGCGGCGGCCGAACATGTCGGCGATCCGCCCGCCCGAGACGATCGCCATCCCGAACACCAGCGCGTAGGCGTTGATGACCCACTGGACGCTGCCGACGTCGGCGTCGAGGTCGCCCTCGATCGCGGGCAGGGCGACGTTCAGCGCCGTGAAGTCGTTGGCGATCACGAAGACGCCGAGCCCCATCGCGACGAGCGCCATCACCGTCCCCGGCTGGATCGCGTCGGCGTCCTGCCGGGTCACGTCCTCGTCCGTCTCCGCCACCGTTCCTCCCACCTGCGCCACCTTATTCCGCTCATCGGAGGCCGCCGGTGGGGCCTTTAGCTCTGACGAGGCGCGTCGGCGCCGCAGTCCGTCAGAACAACTGGTTCTCGCCGGCGAAGATCTCGGAGACCGAGTCGTCGGTGAAGATCCGGCGGATCGAGTCGGCGAGGGTCTGGGCGGTCGAGAGGACGTGGATGTTGTCGGGGGCGCCGTCGCGGAGCGGGATCGTGTCGGTGACGATGATCTTCTCGATCTGCGAGTTCTCGTAAGCGAGGCGCTCGAAGGCGGGACCGCTGAAGACGCCGTGGGTCGCGCAGGCGATGACCCGGGCGGCGCCCTCGTCGAGGACGGTCTTGGCGGCGGCGCAGAGGGTGCCGGCGGTGTCGATCATGTCGTCGACGAGGACGGCCGTCTTGCCCTTGACGTCGCCGACGACGTAACCGATCTCGGCGACCTGCTGGGCCGGGCGCTCCTTCTCCATGACCGCCCAATGGGTGCCGACCTTGCGGGCGAAGTTGCGGGCGGCCTTGACGCGACCGGCGTCGGGGCTGACGATCACGAGCTCCTCGTCGAAATGCTGGTCGATGAACCATTGATTGAGCATCGGCATCGCCGTCATGTGGTCGACGGGGACCTCGAAGAAGCCCTGGACCTGGCCGGCATGGAGGTCCATGGTGAGGACGCGGTCGGTGCCGACCGCCTCGAGCGCCTTGGCGACGACGCGGGCGGAGATCGGCTCGCGGGGGAGGGACTTCTTGTCCTGGCGGGCGTAGCCGTACCAGGGCATCACGGCGATGATCCGGTGCGCGGAGGCGCCCTGGGCCGCGTCGATCATGCAGAGGAGCTCCATCAACGCGTCGTTGGGCGTCATCCCCGCCGCCTCGTTGGCCGCGGTCGACTGCACGATGAAGACATCGGCGCCGCGGATCGACTCCTGGTAGCGGCAGTAGACCTCGCCGTTCGAGAAGGTCCGCAGGTCGGCCTGGCCGAGGTCGACGTCGAGCTGGACGGCGATCCGCGCTGCGAGGGCGCCGGACGCGCGGCCCCCGAAGACCATCAGCCGCTTCCGGTAGTCCTGGCCGATCGAGCTGACCGGGCGCGGCGCCGGGTCGGCGATCTCGGAGGGCGGATGTTCCAACGTCATCGTCTTCGTCGGCTCGCTCACTTGTCCCGGTCCTTGGCCTCGTGCTCCTTCGACTTGCGCTCGGCGTACCCCTCGACGTTGGTCTGCCTGGCCCGGGCGATCCCGAGTGCTCCAGGCGGGACGTCTTCGTCGATCACGGAGCCTGCGCCAGTGTAGGCGGAATCGCCGATCTCGACTGGTGCAATCAGGGTCGTGTCGACGCTGGTTCTCGCACCGTGCCCGATCTTTGTCCTGTTCTTGACGAAGCCGTCGTAGTTCGCGGTGATCGTCGCGGCACCGAGGTTGGCGTCCTCACCGACCTCGGCGTCGCCGATGTAGGAGAGATGCGGGACCTTCGAGCCGGCGCCGATCGTCGAGTTCTTGATCTCGACGAAGGTGCCGGCCTTGGCTCCCTCGGCGAGGTCGGCGTGCGGGCGCAGGTAGGCGAACGGGCCGACGTTGCAGCGATCGCCGACGGCGCACTCGAGCAGGTAGGAGTGAGGAACGCTGACATCGGCGCCGAGCCGCGAGTCGATGATCGTCGTGTGCGGGCCGACGACCGATCCGGTGCCGATCCGAGTCGCCCCGATCAGCGAGCAGCCGGGCTCGATCCGGACGTCGGGCTCGATCTCGACCTCGACCTCGATCCAGGTCGAGGCGGGATCGACGATCGTGACCCCGGCGAGCATGTGGCGCTCGAGGATCCGCCGCCGCGCCTCCGCCTCGACGAGGGCGAGATCGGCCCGCGAGTTGACCCCGAGGACTACCGCCGGATCGTCGGAGACGTGGGCGGCGACGTGACCGCCGGCCTCCTTCAGCAGCGGCAGCACGTCCGGGAGGTAGTACTCGCCCTGGGCGTTGTCGTTCGAGAGGGCCGGCAGCACCGCCGCCAGCGCCTTGCCGTCGAAGGCGTAGATGCCCGAGTTGATCTCGCGGATCTCGAGCTCGTCGGCCGTAGCGTCGCCGGCGCCGGCCTTCGCCTCGACGATCCGCTCGACCTCGGTGCCGTCGGCGTTGCGAACGACGCGGCCGTAGGCGCCCGGGTCGTCGAGGACGGCGGTGACGACGGTGGCCGCCGCCCCCTGCTGGTCGTGGGCCGCCAAGAGGTCGGCGATCAGCGCGGCCGGGACCAGCGGCACGTCGCCGGAGAGCACGACGACGGTGCCGGACTCGGCGATGATTCCCGCCGCCGCCCGCAGCGCGCCGCCGGTGCCGTCCGGCTTCTGTTGCGGGATCGACTCGATCCCGTCCGGCAGCGCCCCGGAGATGTCGGCCTCGGGCGAGATGATCACCGCGATCCGCTCCGCGCCCGCCTCCTGGGCCGCCGCGATCGGCCAGGCCACCAGTGCCCGCCCGCAGACCGGATGCAGCACCTTCGGCACCGCGGACTTCATCCGCGTGCCCTGCCCCGCGGCCATGATCAGGACCGTTGCAGCGCTCACCGCCCGCATCGTATTGGCGTGAGCCGATCAGGTTCCTCGCGAGCGACGAATCATCACCAAATGTCGGCGATTATTCGTCGCTCGCCGGCCTCTGACTATCGTTCGGAACGCACCGCTCCGGGGTGGTGTAGCTGGTAGCACTCCTGGTTTTGGTCCAGGCAGCGGTGGGTTCAAATCCTCCCCCCGGAACTACTCGCCCTTCCGAGACGCCTTGCCGGCCTTCGACCGCCCCTCCTTCGCGGGGCCGCCGGGCGGCTGGATGCCGAGCACGCGCATCGCCTTGAGGCCGAGGCCGAGCTTCTCTCGGCCCTCGGTCGAGCTGAGGTCGTGGCCGCAGAGCTCGCGGACGCGCTCGAGGCGGTAGCGGACGGTGTGGCGGTGGGTGAAGAGGGTCTCGGCGGTCGGGGTGACGTTGCCGTCGTTGTCGAGGTAGGCCTCGACCGTGGTGACCAGCTCGGTCTCGTACTGCTCGTCGTAGGCGACGAGCGGAGCGACGGTCTCGGCGAAGAAGCGCTCGAGCTCGGCCGGGTCGTCGCTCATCGCCGAAAGCAGGAGGCGGTAGGAGCCGGTCGCCTCGAACGCGAGCGGCGAGCGGTCCTCCGACTCGGCGACGTTGGCGGCCATCAGCGCCTCCTTGCCGGCCCGGTAGAGCTGACCGGCGTCGCCGGCGTGGCGACTGAAGCCGACGGTGAGCGAGAACCCCGGCAGGGCGCGGCGCAGCTCGTCCTCGACGGCCCCGGCGGCGCGCTCGATCGACTCCGGCTCGGCAGCGGGCAGCAGCACCGCCACCTCTCCCCCCTCCTCGCCGGTCATCGCCGCCAGGGCGCCGCTCGAGCCGGAGCGGACGGCGCGGAGCGTCAGCGTCAGGATCCGCGGCCGCCAGTCGCCGGTCTGGGTCGTGTGCGGCGTCGCCCGCGCGATCACGACGCCCGCCCCGGCGCCGAGGTCGCTGCCGAGCTCGGCGGCGCGGGCGCTGATCTCCTCCGCGTCGGCGAGCCGGCGCTCGAGCACGGCGCGGACGAAGTCGCCCGCCGCCTCGTCGCTCGCCCATTCCGGCGATCGGGCCCGCTCGACTTCGAGGCCGAGCAGCGTCGTCACCATCCGCAGGCCGGGCGGCGATCCGTCGGCGCCCCCGCGGCGGCGCCAGCGGAGCTCGCCGACGGCGACGTCGGCGACCCGCAGCTCGACGGCGCCGACCTCGGGCGCAGAGGCGAGGAGCTTCTCCTCCTCGGCCCCCGATGCGGCGGCGACGGCGAGGACCGTGCTCGAGCGGTCGATCAGCGCCACGCTGGCGTCGAGGACGGCGGCGGCCGCGCGGGCGACGGCCGGCAGCCCGGCCCCCGACTCGATCGCCTCCGAGAGCGCCTCCAGCGAGCCCTCGCCGTTCGCGCCCGCATCGGCGCCGGCGGCCCGGGCGGCCGCATCCGGTGCCGATCGTGTCGCCTTCGATCCCACGGGCAGGGTCAGATAGTAGGGCGGGATCGGCCATCCAAAGGCGGCCGTGAGCCGCTTCGGATCAGGGTCGTCAGCCGAACAGCGTCGTCAGATCGTCCCAGTAGTAGACGATCGCGACGCCGATCGCGAGGCCGAGGCCGACGAGCGCGACGAGCACGATCAGCGACAGCGCCGCCGCCGTCGCCTTCTCCCAGCCGCGCGCGAACGACCCGATCGCCGGGACGAGGATCAGGGTCGTGAAAGCGATCAGCGTGACCAGCCCCGCTCCCGCGAAGATCAGCACCTCAGCCGACATCGATTTCATTCTGCCGCAAGTGGACGACGACCACCACGATCGCGGAGAGCAGAGCGAAGACAGCGACGCCGAACGCCCAGCCGCCGCTGACGTCGCTCAGGTAGTGGACGCCGAGGTAGACGCGGCTGAGCCCGATCAGGACGGCGAGGAGGAACGCGGCGACGATCAGCGCCGTGCCGCGCCGCATCCCCGGGCGGAGCCGGATCGCCGCCGTGACGGCGATCCAGACGTAGACGATCGAGTGGGAGGCATGGCCGCTCGGATAGGAGAAGCCGGCAACGTCGATGAGACCTCCGGACGGCCGCGGCCGCGCCACCTCCTCCTTGATCAGATCCGTTCCCCAGAGGATCGCCACCGTTCCGACGACGAGCACCACGAGCTCCGGCCAGGCGCGGCGGACGACCAGCCACACCGCGACCGCTGCCGAGGCAAACACGACGACCGCCCCAGATCCGAGCAAGGTGATCGCCTTCGCCAGCGACGTCAGCCACCCCGTCCTGATCTGCTCGACGAAGTCGGCGGCGGTCGAGTCCCCGGTAGTCGGCCCGGGCGAGTCGCCGACGACGAGCGCGTAGGCGATCAGGACGTAGCTGCCGACCGCGACGGCTGCGAGCGCCGTCGTGAACTCGAGGCCGAGCCCGCCCGGGGTCAGCCGGTTGAGCAGGAAGCGCGCCTGCGGGCTGAGCCGGCGGCCGAGCGCGAGCAGGTTGCGGAGCACCGGCCGCTTCTCCATCTCGGCGGCCGCCCGAGACCGGTTCTCGGCGACGCTGAGCCACCGGTAGGCGACGATCCCGCCGACGATCAGCGCGACGATCACCGCGAACGCGAGCAGGGCGTGCTCCGAGTTGCTCAGGACCGCGTCGATGTTCTTCGACGCGAAGTAGCCGAGCAGGGTGAACAGTGTCGCCCACATGCCGGTGCCGAGGACGCTGTAGGGAGCGAGCTGGCGGTACGGCATCCCCGAGCTGCCGGCGATGAACGGCGCCAGCGCCCGGACGAGGCCGATGAACCGGCCGATCAGGATCGTCTTGCCGCCGTGGCGGCTGAAGTACTCCTCGACCTGCTTGAACCGCTCCGGGGTTATCCGCAGCCGCGGCCCGTGCTTGATGACCCAGTCGCGGCCGAGCCGGTCGCCGAG
>DATMCB010000154.1:0-5790 GCA_035558835.1 Solirubrobacterales bacterium | reverse complement strand
CCGCAGCGCCTGCTCGACCTCGCCGCCGCCGGCAAGCTCGGCCGCAAGAGCGGCGCCGGTTTCTACGGTTACTGACCGCCTGGTCAGTCGTTGCTTCCGTCGGCGGCTTCGAGGCCGGTGTCCGGCTCCGGGTGGATCCGCAGGGCGACGATCCGGTTCTCGCGGACCGACTCGACCCGGATCTCGTGGCCTCCGGCCCGGATCGCGTCGCCGCGCTTCGGCAGCCGCCCGAGCTCGTTGAAGACGTAGCCGCCGATCGAGTTGTAGGCGTCGGTGTCCACCGGCAGCTCGATGCCGGCATCGTGGAGGTCGCCGAGCGAGACGTGGCCGCGCACGTACCAGTCGCCGTCGGCGAGCTTGCGGACCCCCTCCCCACGAGGATCGGTCTCGTCCTCGATCTCCCCGACGACCTCCTCGAGGATGTCTTCGACCGTGGCGATCCCGACAGTGCGGCCGTACTCGTCGATGACGATCGCGATCGAGCTGCGCTGCCGCTGGAGCTCCGCGAGCAGGTCGTCGAGCGCCTTCGTCTCGGGGACGATCGGAGCGTCCCGGACGGCCGGCTCGATCGAGGCATCGGGGCCGGCGCCCATCATCAGCCGGACCAGCGAGTTGTTGTGGACGATCCCGCGGACCCGGTCGGGGTTGTCGTCCTCGATGACGACGAGGCGGGTGTGGCCGCTCGCGACACAGCGGCGCAGCGCGTCCTCGACGGTGTCGGAGGAGTCGACCGTGATCACGGCCGGGATCGGCGTCATCACTTCGCGAGCCTCCTGCTCGTGGAGGTGGAAGACGCCGCCGAGCATCCCCGCCTCGCTCTCCTCGAGTCCGCCCTGCTCGCGGCCGCGGTTGATCAGCACCCGCAGCTCCTCGGGCGAGGTCTCGTCGTCGGAGTCGATCGAGATCCGCAGGACCCGCTCGACGAGGAAGCGGGCCGGCGGGTTGGTGAGCACGATCAACGGCGTGAACAGCCGTCGGAAGAAGATCATCGGCCGTGTGAAGCGGAGCATCAGGCTCTCGGCGCGGGCGATCCCGACCATCTTCGGGGCCTGCTCGCCGAGGATCACGTGCAGGAGCGTGACGACCGTGAAAGCGAACGCGAGGGCGATGATCGCCGATGCCGCGTGGCCGACCCATCCGTCGAGGACGGGCTCGATCGCCTTCGCGATCGCCGGTTCGCCGAGGAAGCCGATCGCCAGCGAGGCGAGGGTGATCCCGACCTGCGAGGTCGCAACGTACTCGTCGACGTGATCGAGCTGGCGGAGCGCGATCTCGGCCCGCCGGTCGCCCTCGTCGGCGAGCTGCTGCATCCGCGAGGGCCGCGTCCGGACGACCGCGAACTCGGCAGCGACGAAGTACCCGTTGACGAGCACGAAGAAGAGGACGAGGAGGAGCAGGATGACCGTCGTCATCGGCGCTCACCGTTGCCCGCGCGCGCTTCGCGCTTCCGCCTGCGGCGGGACGGCGTTCCCGGCCCCCGGACGGGAGCATGGAGCCAGGTACTTCGAGGTAGGTCGTCGTCAATCACTGGGCGACGCCGGCAAGGCTAGCAGCGGCTTCGGTAGCCGCAGATCCAATCGGCGGCGCGGGTACTACGGTGGCGGCATGGATCAGCGGCGGACCCCGTATCTCGACGCGCTCGTCCGGCTCGCGGAGACCAACCCCGGCCGCTTTCACATCCCCGGGCACAAGGGCGGCGCCGGCGCCGACCCGGGGTTGCGGGACGCGATCGGGGATGCCGCGCTCCGCCTCGACTTCCCATCGGGCGTCGAGGGCGTCGACATCGGGACCGATCCCTTCGACATCCCGTTTCAGCAGGCGCAGGCGCTCGCCGCCGAAGCCTGGGGCGCACGGCGGAGCTGGTTCCTCGTCAACGGCGCGTCGGGCGGCAACCACGCGATCTGCATGGCGCTCGCCCACCTCGGCAGCGACGCGATCGTCCAGCGCAACGTCCACTCTTCGGTGATCGACGGCCTCGTCCTCAGCGGCCTGCGCCCGACGTTCCTCGCTCCCGAGATCGACGAGGATCTCGGCGTCGCCCATTGCCTCGAGCCGGCGGCCCTGGCCGCGGTACTCGACCGCAAGCCCGACGCGGTCGCCGTCTTCGCCGTCTCGCCGACCTACTTCGGCGCGGTCGCCGACATCGCCGGGCTCGCCGAGGTCGCCCACTCCCACGACGTCCCGCTCGTCGTCGACGAGTCGTGGGGCGCCCACCTCGCCTTCTCCGACCGCCTGCCGGCGAACGCGCTCGCCTGCGGGGCCGACGTCGTCCTCAACTCCGTCCACAAGCTCGGCGGCAGCATGACCCAGTCGGCGATCCTCCACCTCGGCGCCGACGAGTCGCACCCCGACGGGCGGATCGACGCGGCGATCGTCGACCGCTCGGTGACGCTGACCGAGTCGACGAGCCCGAGCGCGCTGTTGACCGCTTCGCTAGACGCCGCCCGGCGCCAGAACGCGATCTCCGGCGAGGCGCTACTCGAGGAGACGATCGACTCGCTGGAGGAGCTGCGCCGCGAGGTCCGCGCGATCCCCGGGCTCGACGTCCTCGACAAGGAGATCACCAAGTCGGCGAGCGTCTTCGCCTGGGACCCGCTGCGGGTGTCGATCGACGTGCGCGGCACCGGCACGACCGGAAACAGGATCGCCCGGTTCATGCGCGAGGAGCTGGACATCTGGTTCGAGCTCTACGCCGAGAACGTCGTCGTCGCCGTCTTCGGGATCGGCGAAAACGCGGCCGCGACCGGCCGGCGGCTGATCGCCGGGCTGACCGAGGCGGTCGCCGAGCTCCGCAGCGAACCCGACGAGCCGGAGGCGCCGTTCGCGCCGCCGCCGCCGTGGGGGCCGACGGTGATGTCGCCGCGCGATGCCTTCCTCGGCCCGCAGGAGTCGGTTGCCTTCGACGCCGCCGAGGGCCGGATCGCCTCCGAGTCGCTGGCCGCCTACCCGCCCGGGGTGCCGAACGTGCTCCCCGGAGAGCGGCTCAGCCGGGCGACGCTCGACTTCGTCGCCGACTCGCTTGCCCACGGCGGCCAGGTCCGCGGCGCCAGCGACCGTACGCTGTCGACGATCAGGGTGGTGATCGAATGAACAAGGCCGGCGACGAGACACCCTGGGGGGTCGATTCCGAGTACGGGCGCATGCTCGACGTCCTGATCGGCCCGCCCGACAACTTCCGCTGGCTGCCGACGAGCGCGATCTCGAAGCAGACGCTCGCCGGCGAGCACACGTTCAGCAGCGCCAAGGCGGTCGCCCAGCACGCCGAGATGGTCGCCGCCTACGAGGACGCGGGCGTGCGTTGCCATTTCCTCGAGCCCGACCCGGCCCTCCCCTACCAGGTCTTCGCCCGCGACTCGAGCGTGGCGACGCCCGAGGGCGCGATCGTCACCCAGCTTCATCAGCCGTGGCGCCGGGGCGAGTACGCGCCGGTGATCCGCTTCTACCAAGAGGCCGAGATCCCGATCCACAGGATGATCACCGCCGCCGCGCTCGAGGGCGGCGACGTGATCATCGTCGAGCCGGGGCGGATGCTGATCGGCAACGGCGAGGAGCGCACCGAGGCCCCCGCCGCCCGCCAGCTCGCCGGCTGGATGGAGGAGCTCGGCTGGGAGGTGCGGATCGAGATGATCCCGAGCCAGTTCGTGCACATCGACGTGCTCGTCTCGATCCTCGCCCCGAAGCTCGCCGCGGTCTGCGTCGACGTCGCCGGCGCCGGGCTCGTCCGCTGGCTCCGCGACGCCGGCTTCGAGATCCTCGAGGTGCCGGTCGCCGAGGCGTTCGCGCTCGGCGTCAACGCGATCTCGCTCGGCGACGAGCGGGCGCTCTCGAGCGAGTACTCGAAGAGCCTCAACGAACAGCTGCGCGCCCGCGGCATCGAGGTCTACGACCCCGATCTGAGCATGTTCACGCTCGGCGGCGGCGGCGCCCACTGCCTCGGCCAGGCGCTGCGCCGGGAGCGCGTCGCTTGAGCGGACCCGGCGACGCTCCGGCGCCGCCGGTCGACGCCGGGCGGGTGCTCGCCGACCTCGCCGACCTCGCCGCGCTGACCGGCGGACCGGAGGGCGCCCGCCGCGTCTGCTGGACGTCGGAATGGGAGGCGGCTCGCGACCTCCTCCGCAACCGCCTCGCCGCGATCGGCATCGACGCGACCGAGGTGGACGAGGCGGGAAACCTCTGGGCGCGGCTGCCGGGAGCCGACCGCGGCGCCCCCGCGCTCGCGCTCGGCTCCCACCTCGACTCGGTGCCGGCCGGCGGGCCACTCGACGGGGCGCTCGGCGTGATCGCCGCGCTCGGCGTCCTCCGCGCCTGGGCCGAATCGGACCGGGAGCCGCCCCGCGACCTCGTCCTGATCGACTTCGCCGACGAGGAGGGATCGCGGTTCGGGCGCAGCCTGTTCGGCAGCTCGGCGCTCGCCGGGACGCTCGACCCGGCGGCGCTGCGGGATCTCGAGGACGCCGACGGCAACGCGATCGGCGACGTTCTGGCCGGCCACGGCGTCGATCTCGATCGCGCTCCCGCGGCCCACGAGCGGATCGGCGGGATCGGCGCCTGGCTCGAGCTCCACATCGAGCAGGGCCCTGTCCTCGACGCGGCCGGCGAGAGCTGCGCGGCGGTCTCCGGATGCGCGGGCGTCGAGCGCTTCCGGCTCGACTTCGCCGGGCAGGCATCGCACGCCGGGACGACGCCGATGGACCAGCGTCGTGATGCCGGCCTCGCCGCTGCGGCGACCGCCCTCGCCGTCGAACGGATCGCCCGCGAGCACGGCGGCGTCGGCACGACCGGGAGGATCGAGCTCGAGCCCGGCGTGATCACCGCTGTCGCGGGGCGGGCAGAGCTCTCGGTGGACCTCCGCCATCCCGACGCCGACCGCCTCGAGGCGATGCACGCCGCCGTCCGCCAGGCCGCCGACGTCATCGCCGGGAGCCACTCCTGCAAGGTCTCCGAGCAGCCGGTCTGGCGAATCGCTCCGATCCCGTTCGATCGCGACCTCGTCGGCCGTGCCGAAGCGGCCGTCGCCGCCGCGGGCGGTCGCCGGACGGCGATGGCGAGCGGCGCCCTCCACGACGCCGCCGAGCTCGCTCGGGTCGTCCCGGCGGCAATGGTGTTCGCGGCATCGGTCGACGGGATCAGCCACGCCCGCGAGGAGCGCAGTCGCGACGCCGATCTGACGGCGGCGATCGGCGCCTTCGGCGAGCTCACGGCGGCCGCGCTGGCGGCGCCGCCGCGGTGAGGGAACCGCGATGAGCGCGGGCGCCGACTCCCCGGAGCGCGACCCCGCCGGCACGCGGGAGCCGAAGTCGAAGCTGGCCCGCCGGGTCGGACCGGTGATGCTGCTCCTGTTCATCGTCGGCGACATGCTCGGCGGCGGCATCTACACGCTGGTCGGCGAGGTCGGGGGCGAGGTCGGCGGGGCGATCTGGACCGCCTTCGCGGTGGCGTTCGCGCTCGCCGGGCTGACCGCCTGCGCGTACGCGGAGCTCGTCTCGAAGTACCCGCGGGCGGCCGGCGCCGCGCTCTACGCCCACAAGGCCTTCGATCAGCCGTTCTTCACGTTCATGGTCGCGTTCGCGGTGATGTCCTCGGGGATCACCTCGGCGAGCACCCTCGCCCGCGGCTTCGCCGGCGACGCGCTCGGCGAGTTCGTCGACGTCAGCGTGATCCCGGTCGCGATCGCCTTCCTGATCGTCGTCGCGATCATCAACGCCCGCGGGATCTCCGAGTCGGTTCGGGTCAACGCGGCCCTGACGGTGATCGAGGTCGGCGGGTTGCTGCTCGTGATCGTCATCGGGC
>DATMCB010000153.1:0-4967 GCA_035558835.1 Solirubrobacterales bacterium | reverse complement strand
TTTCGTGGCGGAGCGGGAACCCGACGACCATCGCGCTGCCGTCGGCGCGGGCGGTGCTGGCCGCGGCGTTGCCGGCGGCATCGGTGGCGATGACCCGGAAGACGTAGCGCCCCGGCGGCTCCGAGCTCGAGTCGACGCGAGCCCGCAACTCGCCCCCGGTCCGCTGGGTCGGCAGCTCGCGCCAGCTACCACCGGCCAGCGGCCGGTAGGCGATCGAGCAGGCGGCGAGCCCGGAATGACGATCGAGGGCGGTCGCTCGGATCAGCTCCGGGTCGTCATCGCTCTCGCCGGCGGCGAAGGCGAGCTCGGGAGGCGCGTTGTCGACGTGGATCGTGCGGCTCGTACAACCGGGCACGGCGCCGGCGCCGTAGTCGAAGGCGCAGACGCGGAGCGCGTTCGGGCCGTTCACGAACGGCGCGGCGCGGGTGTCGGCGGCGGCCTCGACGGCATAGGCGGGTGGGCATGGACGCATCCGCCGCACCTTGGCGGTGCCGGCGATCACGTCGCAGGGGACGGTTCGCGACGGCGGCACGGCGCGGCCGTTGACGGTGACCTCGAAGCGGCGCACTCCCGATCCTTCGTCGGAGGCGACGGCACCGAGCGTGCCGGCACCGCGGTGCCAGCCGGGCGAGCTGAGCGACCCGCCGGCGACCGGGGCCGGCGCCCGCCGGTCGTCGATCGTCAGCCCGACCGATCGCAGCCAGGCCTTGGCGCGATCGCTCGACGGGCAGCCGCTCCGGGCATCGCAGGCGAGCGTCGCGGCGAAGCCCGCGCGGCCGCCGTCGCCGAGCTCGCGGCCGTAGCGCTCGAAGCCGGTCGCGCCGTCGCGGCCGGTCGCGATCCGCCCGACCTCCTCACCGCGGTCGCCGAGGAACGAGAGCCGCGCCTCGTGGCCCGCATCGTTGCGGAGACGCGCCTCGACGTCGGCGGCAACGATCCTCGCCCCCGCCGGCGCCAACCATGAGATCCGCCCGTAGCGTCCCTGCGGCGAGCCGGTGATCGGGCGGATCTGCAGCGCGTTTGCATCCTCGTCCTCCTCGCAGCGGTAGAGGAAGCCGTAGTCGCCGCCGTTGACCCGGTCGAAGCGGGCGTCCGCGAACTCGCGGTTCGAGCGATCGCACTGGACGACGTCGTACTGCCCGGCGGCCGCCGACGAAGGCGCGATGCAGGCGATCAGCAAGGCGATCAGGCAGAGGACGAGCGGCACGGCTGCCGGGAAACGGCGGTCGGGGCGGTTCTTGATCATCGGCGGGGTGCTCCTCGGTCGGGATCGGCGCGCGGGTTGCGGCGCTGTTCCCGGTGAAGCCCGGGCCGCCGGCCCGCGCCCCGCGCCGGCTCAGCGCCGCGCCGCGGCGGCGACGAGCGCCTCGAGGACCGCGCCGGCGGGGCGCCGGTCCGCGGCGCAACGATCGGCGAACGCGCGCAGGAACGCCCGCCGCCCGCCCCTCGACAGCGCCGGGAGGATCAGATCG
This sequence comes from Solirubrobacterales bacterium, assembly GCA_035558835.1. Taxonomy (GTDB): domain Bacteria; phylum Actinomycetota; class Thermoleophilia; order Solirubrobacterales; family 70-9; genus RHKX01. The sequence goes on along the minus strand of DATMCB010000153.1, from coordinate 3,495 downwards.
AGCTCATCGGCGAGGGCAGGGTCGCGCGCGAGCGCGGCGCGCACGGCGCGCGCTTCGTCGGGCGCGAGCCCGTCCTGATCGAACGCAGGCATCCGTGATCCTCAACCCCGGCGCCGCGATCCATGCCCCCGGGCGCTCCGGTCCCCGATCAGGCTCGCTCGCCGTCGTCGATCAGGGTGCGAGCGACGGCGAAGAGCTCGAGACCGCGCTCGCCGTCGGGATCGATCCTCACCTCGGTCCCGCCCGGATAGCGGACGCGGGCGAACGGCCGGCTCCGAATCCTTCGGCGACGCAGATAGGCGCGGCCCTCCTCCGAGTAGGAGCTGACCCGGTCGAGGAGGAAGCGGTGCGGCTTCTCGATCATCCGAACCCGCCGGCGAGTCGACGCAGGGCCTCACGAAGGTCGCAGAGGACCAGCGACGCAAGCGAGAACCGGTCGGCGATGCCGATCGCCGTCGCGCTCTCGCCGCGCACGGCGAAGAGCTCGCCGGCGTCGATCGCCACATGGACGTGCTCGGCATCGCCGCGGACAGGGTCGGCGGCGGCGCGCCAGAGGCGCTCGGCCTGACCCGCCCAGTCCGCATCGGCGGTCGCGGCCAGGACATCACCCGCCGGCGAGATGAGCGCACATGCGCGGAGGCCGCCGGAGCCCTCGATCAGCCCGGCGACGAGGTCCTCGGCACGCCGATCGGTCGCCGTCATCGCGGGCCGCGCCTGCTTCCATCCTTCACCTGCGGGAAAATAGCGTCGTGGATCTCGCTCGAGGCTCCTGGATCACGATCGTCGCGATCTGCCTGATCGCGGCACTGCTCGTCGCCATCAACGGCTACACCGGTTACGCGATCACCCTGATCGCGGTCGGCCTCGCCGCGGCCGTGAACCTGACCTAGCCGATCTAGCCTTCCCGGCCCGGCCCGGTTCCCTCGCCGGGGCGGTACGACTCCTCGGGCTCGACGTGGATCAGGACGTCGCAGTTGTTGAACTTCGACTCGATCGCGTCGCGGAGGCGATGCGCCTCGCGGTGCGCGTCCTCGAGGCTCGTCCCGGACCGGAACTGGACATGGAGATCGACATGCCGCCGCGACCCGGCCCGGCGGCCGCGCAGCCGGTGATAGCCGGCCATCTCCGGAGGCCGGGCAGTCGCGATGACCTCCTCGATCAGGTCCATCTCCGGCTCTGGTAGGGCCTCGTCCATCAGCACCCGTCCCGAGCGGAGCATCAGCCGCACGCCGGTCGCGACGATCGCACCGGCGACGAGCAGCGCCGCGATCGAGTCGAACGACGCCTCTCCGGTCACCTCGACGAGGACGAGCCCGACGAGGACGGCGACCGAGGTCAGCGCATCGGCTCGCAGGTGGGCGGCATCACCCTCGAGCGCCGGCGACTCGAGCTCGCGGGCCCGGCGGTACAGATAGCCGGAGACGATCAGGTTGACGACGATCGAGCCGGCGATGATCGCGATGCCGATCCCGACCGACTCGACCTCGGAGCCGTTGATGAGCCGCCGCACGGCCTCGGCGACGATGATCACCGCGCCGAGCAGGATCAGCATCGCCTCGGCGCCGGCGGCGACGTTCTCGGCCTTCTCGTGACCGTAGGGATGGTCGGCGTCAGCCGGCGCCTCGGCCTTGCGGACCGAGACGAGCGCGATCAGCGAGGCGACCAGGTCGATCGCCGAGTGGATCGCCTCGGTCAGGATCGCGATCGAGCCGGTGAGGACGCCGGCGATGACCTTGAGGACGATCAGGACGCAGTTGGAGACGACCGAGAGCCAGGCCGCCCCGGCCCGCGTCGTGGTCATCGCCCCGGGCCGATCGCTTCCATCAGCGCCCGCGTGGCGCGTCCCCGATGCGAGATCGCATGCTTCTCCGCGGGACTGAGCTCGGCCATCGTTCGGCCGTCGCCGAGATCGTCGGGGATGAACGCCGGGTCGTAGCCGAAGCCGCCGTCCCCGCGCGGGCTCGCGGCCAGCCGCCCCTCGCAGCGCCCCTCACGAAGCGTCTCGGCGCCGTCTTCGTCCACGTAGGCGATCGCGCAGACGTAGGCGACGGCGCGGTCTTCGGTCCGGCCGACCTCGGCGAGGAGCAGATCGAGGTTCTCGGCGTCGGTCGCATCATCACCCGCGTAACGGGCCGAGCGGACGCCGGGAGCCCCGCCGAGCGCGGCGGCGGCGATTCCCGAATCGTCGGCGATTGCCGCACGGCCGGTCTGCTCACGGGCGGCGCGGGCCTTGCCGAGCGCATTCGCCGCGAACGTATCGCCGTCCTCGGGCGGCAGCTGGACCGAGTCCGGGAGCGGCTCGAGCGCGAAGCCGGCGAGGATCTCCCCGATCTCTTCGAGCTTGTGAGGATTGCGGGTGGCGACCACGATCGACCGCCCGGGCGGCCGCCCGCTCACGCCCCCGTCGCCTCCGCCTGGACGCCGCGGAGCTGAGCGATGCCGCCTTCGGCTAGGGCGAGGAGCTCGTCCAGGGAGGCACGTGAGAGCGGCGTCTGCTCGGCGGTCGCCTGGACCTCGACGAGCCCGCCGTCACCGGTCATGACGACGTTGGCATCGACCTCGGCGCGCGAGTCCTCGGCGTAGTCGAGGTCGCAGAGGGACGCCCCGTCGACGACCCCGACGCTGAGCGCAGCGACGGTGCCGGTGAGCGGCAGCGATGCGAGCTCGCCGCGGGCGACGAGCTCGGCGAGCGCGAGCTCGAGCGCCACGTAGGCGCCGGTGATCGATGCGCAGCGGGTCCCGCCGTCGGCCTGGAGGACGTCGCAGTCGATCCAGACCGCCCGCTCGCCGAGCGCCTCGAAGTCGACGACTACGCGGAGCGCCCTGCCGATCAGCCGCTGAATCTCGATCGAGCGGCCGTCCGGGCGTCCCCGCTTCGAATCCCGCTGCTTGCGCTCGCCGGTCGAGGCGGGGAGCATCGCGTACTCCGCCGTGACCCAGCCGACACCGCGACCACGCAGCCAGCGCGGCACCTCCTCCTCGATCGAAGCGGTGCAGATCACCCGCGTCTCGCCGATCGAGATCAGCGCTGAGCCGTGCGCGGTGCGGACGAAGCCGGGCTCGATCGTGACCGGGCGCATCTCGGCGGGCGAGCGCTCGTAGCTTCTTCCCTCCGCGGCCACGCGGGGAGTCTCCCAGATCGGCGGCCGCCCGCCGGAGCGGGCGGCCGGTCCGCCGGCTCAGCCGCCGAACGTGATCTTCTGGACCCCCTGGATGATCTTCTTGGTGATCGCCTCGGCCAACTCCTTCCCGATTCCGGAGAGGCTGCCGAGGCCGCCGACGGCGGCGACCATGCCACCCATCAGGGCCGCGACGAGCAGGACGAGGCCGACGTACTCGACCGTGCCCTGGCCCGACTCCGACGCGAGGCGCCTGCGCACCCCGGCGGCGGCGTTCGCTGCCCGGCAGTGGACGAGACCGAACAATGCGTACATCGCTGACTCCCTTCCCGGCGCGATGCCGGTTCGATTGACCGCATCGATGCTTCGCCCGGCG
>DATMCB010000152.1:0-2485 GCA_035558835.1 Solirubrobacterales bacterium | reverse complement strand
AAGTCGATCGAGCGGATGGGCGATCAGTGCGTGAACATCGCCAAGGTCATCCCGCTGAGCGGCCACGAGCCGCCGCGCGACGCGGAGATGATCACCGACATCATCACGATGGGTCAGCAGGCCAAGTCGCTGGTCTCGCAGGCGAAGACGGGCTTCGCCACCCGAGACGTCGAGCTCTCCCGCGACCTCGTCCGCCAGGACGACGTCGTCGACCATCTCAACCGGCGGTGCTTCGCCAGGGCGATCGAGATCGGCGACGACGTCGACGATCGCGAGTGGGGGATCACGATGATGCTCGTCGCGCGGGCGCTCGAGCGGATCGGCGACAACGCCGTCGACATCGGCGAGCAGACGGCCTTCGTCGTCACCGGGCTGTTCCGGGAATTCGAGGATGCGTCGCATCCAGGACCTGCAGTCGGCTAAGCGCCACTGGAGCGCTTTCGGGGCGAAGGCCCCGCAGCCGGAGCTGTTCGACCTTCTCCGTCGCGCCGGCCACAACCTCGCCGCCGCCGTCGGGTCGCTCGACGAGCTGCTTCGGGTGTGGCCCGAGGATCGCGGCCTCCGCGCCGAGATCACCAGGATCGAGCACGAGGGCGATCGGATCACCCACAAGATCGTCAACCGGCTGCAGACGAGCAAGCTGACGCCGTTCGACCGCGAGGACGCATATGCGCTCGCCGGCGCGATCGACGACGTCGTCGATGACGTCGAGGAGGTCTCCGAGCAGCTCGCGATCAAGCACGTCGAGGCGCCGATGGATCAGGCGCAGCAGCTCGCCGGGGTCCTCCGCGACAGCGGACGCGCCCTCGCCGCGACGCTCGACGGCCTCGAGCGGCTCAGCGGCGTCGAGCAACGACTGGATGAGATCAGGACGCTGGAGCGCGAGGGCGACCGGCTCTACCGCGACGCCCTCGCGGCGCTGTTCGACAACGCGATCGACCCGATGTTCGTGCTCCGCTGGAAGGACATCTACGGTGCGCTGGAGGCCGGGATCGACAGCTGCCGAACTGCCGGCAACAGGATCGAGAGCATCGTCGTCAAGCACTCATAGCCGCGGCTGCGACGCCGAGCTCGTCGCGGGCCGACGCCGCCAGCTCGGCCGGCCGGGCCCGCGGGGGATGGATCTCGAGCAGCAGCGGCGCCCGGTGGTCGGCGAGCAGCGCACCGACCGCGAACCAGTCGATCGAGCCGCGACCGGGCTCGAGGTGGAGGTCGAGCCGGAGCGGGTCGATCCCCGGGCGCTGATCGGCGGCCCGCCAGCGCGCCCCGAGGTTGTCGTGGACGTGGAAGACGCTCGCGAGGTCGAGAACCGGCGCGATCATCCGGTGCAGCGAGGTGCGGCGGAGACCGGCGACGACGTTCGCGTGGCCGATGTCGACGCAGAGCGCGACCGCGGGCGATTCGAGCCGGCGGGCGAGCGAGCGGACCGCGAGCGGGTTCGCCGAGACCGTCTCCGGTCCCGGATAGACCGGAGCGAGGTTCTCGAGTGCGAGCTTGACCCCGACCCGCTCGGCGGTCCCGGCGAGGGTCGCCAGCGACCGCGCCTCGGCCAGCAGGCGGTCCTGAGCGGCGCGGCCCTCGATCACCATCTGGGCGTGGTAGACGACCTGCTCGGCGCCGCACTCGGCCGCGTAGGAGATCGCTCCGGCGATCGCCCGGTCCGCCTCCGGCGATCCGGCGAGGAGGTCACCGGGCGCGTGCAGGACCGTCCGCAGCCGGGTGGCCGAGACGGCGGCGCAGACCGCCTGGGCGTGACGGATGCAGCACCGCGTGTCGGCCAGGACCGACGGGGGCGGCGCCGGCAGCTGCACCCAGGAGAAGCCCGCCTCCTCGATCTCGGCGAGCAGCTCCGGTGCCGGCCACCACTCGTAGGGGACGTTGAGACCGAGCCTGCCATCGAGGGGATCGCGCATGAGTCCAGCTTCGCCTCGCGGACGCCGGGGTCGGTGAAGAGTTGGTGAACGAGGAGTGAAAAGCCTGGAAACGGCACTACCCGTGCTGCCGAACGCTTCCGCCGCGAAGCCGAGCAAGATCAGGCCATGCCGCCGTTCACGCTGCTGGGGGAGATCGACCGGCCCATTCGGGCCCGCCGCCCCGCCTCTGGCAAGATCACGAGCAGGCGGATGCTCTGCGCGGCGATCGACATCGGTTCGAACACGACCCGCGTCCTCGTCGCCGAGCCCGAGGAGGGCCAGCTCCGCAAGGTGATGGAGCAGCGCGCCTACACCCGGATCGGCAAGGACGTGACCCGTGGCGGCGGCGAGATCTCCGAGGAGAAGCTGGGTGAGGTGGCCGACGTCGTCTGCACCCAGGTCCGACTCGCGCAGGAGCTCGGCGCCGAGGCGATCCGGATCGTCGCCACCGCGGCGATCCGCAAGGCGGCGAACGGGGACGAGGTCGCGGCCAAGATCGAGCGGGCCGCCGGCGTCCCCGTCGACGTGCTCAGCGACCACGAGGAGGGCCGACTGGCGTTCATCGGCGCCAC
>DATMCB010000151.1:0-6397 GCA_035558835.1 Solirubrobacterales bacterium | reverse complement strand
CGTCGGCGCCGGCCTCGAACCGCTCCATCGCTGGCGGCTGCCGGCGCCCGATCGGCTGCTCGACGAGCTGCTCGCGCTCAACGTGATGCCGGCGGGAGCGTCGAACGTCGTCGCCCGGACGGCGCTGGTCCGCGAGCTCGGGGGCTTCGACGCCGAGCTCAGCCACACGACCGACTGGGACATGTGGATCCGGCTCGCCGCCGCGTCGCCCGCCGCCGCTGTCGCCGAGCCACTCGTCGCCTACCGCCTCCACGACGGGCAGGAGAGCCGCCGCGGCGACGAGATGCTCGCCGAGCTGGCGACCATCGACGCCAAGCACGGGGCGCTCCGGGCCGAGCGCGGGGTCGAGCTCGACCGCGCCGGGTTCGAGTCCTACGCGGCGCGCCGCGGCGCCGCGGCGGCGACCGCCGAACCACCGGCCCGGGAGCGGCTTCGCCGCCGCGTCCGCAGCCTGCTCGGCGCCGATCGCGCCGCGACGGTCACGAGCCCCGACTGGCTCGAGGCGCGCGGCGGGAGCTGACCCACGTCTTCAGCCCGGCGAGGGCGAGCCGCGGGTCGCGCTCGCGGACGGCGAGCCTGCCGAGCCCGTGGGCGAGCCGTCGCGCCGTCGCGGCCCGGTGGCGGTCAGCGTCGCGGCGGTCGAGCCCGGAGGCGGCCGCGAACGCCGACTGCAGGGCGAGGATCGCGGGGGCCGTAAGCCGCGCCGCCTCCGGATCGACGCCGTCCGGATCGGCGAAGAGGAGCCGCCAGGAAGCTTCGCGGTCGAAGCCGGCGATCGCGGTGCGGTCGGCGCCCGACCCCTCGAGCACGCGGTCGACGTTGGCGGCGCTGATCGCGTCGATCTCGGCCGCAGCGCCGGCGAAGGTGGCGGTCAGCGACGAGCCGCTGCGCCGGTAGGAGACGAGCGGCTCGGGCAGGGCCGCGACCTCGTGCGTCCGGGCGATCCGCGACCAGAGCTCGTAGTCCTGGGCGTAGGCGAAGCGCTCGTCGTAGGGGCCGACGTCGGCGAGCGTCGACGCACGGATCATCACCGAGCTGTGCGCGAACGCCGACAGGAAGAGGAGCCGCCAGCGAATCGCGATCGCGTCGGTCGGGACCGGACGCAGTCCCTCCTCCCGGCCGTCCTCGTCGATCCGCCGGTAGGAGCAGCCGAGCAGCGCCAGCCCCGGCTCGCTCTCGAGGCGGGCGACCTGGGCTCCGAGCCGGCCCGGGTCGGAGAGGTCGTCGGCGTCCTGGCGGGCGATGTAGGCGCCGAGCGCCTCGCCGATCCCGCGGTTCAGGGTCGCCGTGAGGCCGAGGTTGCGCTCGTTGCGGAGGACGCGGAGCCGCTCGTCGGCGACGCCGGCGAGGATCGCCGCCGTCCCGTCGGTCGACGCATCGTCGATCGCGAGCAGCTCGAAGTCCCGGAACGACTGCGCGAGCACCGAGGCGAGCGACGTGCTGAGGTGGTCGGCTCCGTTGTGGACGGGGAGCAGGACGGTGACGAGCGGCCGGCTCATCGGTCCGGCGCCGGCCCCGCGCCGGACGGACGGCTCCAGTCGTGGCGGAGCAGCTCCTCGACGCCGATCGCGGGGACGATGTCGGCAGCGAGGTCGTCGCGCAGGAAGCAGGCGTTGAACCCGAAGCGGTTGCCGCCGACGAGCCGGTAGCCGAGCCGCTCGCCGAGGCGGACCATCGCCGCCGGCGAGGCGCCGACCGGCTCGCCCGCCGCCGCCCGCCGCCACTCGAAATCGGGCCGGTATGGGGCACAGACGTCCTCGAGCCCATGCTCGGGATGGGTCTCGACGACGACGATCCGCGGCGTGACCGCCGAGATCGCCTCCCAGACCCAGAAGTCGTTGCCGTCGATGTCGATCGAGAGGACGTCGATCTCCCCGTCGAAGCCGGCGCCGGCGATCACGTCGTCGACGTTCTCGCGGCTCACGAACGACTGCACCGTCAGCGGCGGGTGGGTCCGGGTGTCGGGGCGGCGAGCGTAGAAGCGCCGCCCGGCCTCGATCCGCTCCGGATCGGCTTCGACGAACAGGCCGTGGAAGCCGAGGTTGAGGGCGAGGTTCGCGCAGTTGCTCGCGCTCACGCAGTCGCCGGCGCCGATGTCGACGAACCGCCCGCGATCGAGGCCGGCGGCGGCGAGCAGGAAGAGGATGACCCCGTCCTCGTCGACCTCCGAGAAGACCCGGAAGCCGGTCTCGGTCACCGGCGGCAGCGGCCGGCTCGCCGCGATCGCCGCCCGGTATTCGCCGAAGAGCTGCCGGAGGGCCGCCTTGGTCGCCGGCGAGGTCGCGGCGGCGAGCTCGAGGCGGCTGTCGAGGAAGTCGCCGAGCGCCCGCCGGACGGGGCCCGCGATCGCCTTCCGGATCCGGCTCATCGGCTTCCCGGGCGGAGTAGGCGGAGGAGGCGGAGCGGCGCCCGGACGACGCTGAGCAGACCCCGCAGGCCCCGCAGCGGCGCCGTGATCCGGAGGACGTAGGCGTCGTCCTCAGCCGTCTTCGGCGCCCCGGACAGCTCCCAGAAGCAGGCCCAGACGTAGAAGTGGAAGGCGACGAGGACCCCGGCCCGCATGAAGCCGGGCACGCCGTCGAGCCAGGGCTCGCCGTGGATGAACTGCTTGCGCGCCTTGCCGCCGAGCGTCGCGAACATCCGCCGCGCGGTGAACGTCTCGCCGCGGTCGATCATCGCCTGCGCCTCGGCCGGGGCATAGCGGATGACCCGATCGACGGCCTCGACGACGGAGCGGTTGCGATCGTGGATCATCACGACCTCGTCGGAGTCGGGCAGCCGGAGCGTCCGGCCGGCGGCGACGTCGGGATGCTTGTTCGGCTCGGCCGGCCAGACGACGACGCCGCGCCGGTACATCCGCGGCCGCGGCTCGAAGCGGTGCAGGCGGTGGGTCGGCCGGTGGCCGAAGTCGAAGTGGGTGAAGGGGATCTCGACGGCGTCGATGTCGCCGCGGGCACTCGCCTCGCGAAGCGCCGTCGCGAGGCCGGGCGAGACCCGCTCGTCGGGGTCCATCGCCAGCACCCACTCGCCGGAGGCCACGGAGGCGAGCTCCTCGCGGAGCGGCTCGACGATCGGCAGCGGGGCGCGGCGCACGACCCGGGCGCCGTGCGCTTCGGCGACATCGGCGCTCGCGTCGACGCTCTCGAGGTCCATGACGATCACCTCGTCCGCCCAGGCGACCGACTCGAGGCAGGGCCCGAGCTTGTCCGCCTCGTTGCGGCAGACGATGCAGACCGAGATCGGATGCGCGCTCACGCCTGCCTCCCGGCGACGCGGAGGCCGTGGACGACGCCGCGGGCGGTCCCGTCGAGGACGAGCAGCTCGTCGTAGACGGCGCTCCAGCGCCGGCGGACCAGCGCCGTTGCGAGCAGCCGCATGCGAAGAACCAGCCAGCGGCCGAGCACCGTGGCGGCGCCGCGGTCGCCGCCCTCGCGGAGCCAGAGGACGCAGGCGGCGGCCATGCCGAAGCCGTAGGCACCGCGGCGGGATCGCCGTCCCTCCCTGGGCTTCTGCTCGTGATGGACGAGCAGCTCCGGCTCGTAGCGGCCCCGGGCGCCGGCGCGCAGCAGCCGGTAGAAGAGGTCCATGTCGACGCCGCCGCGGCCCGGCGAGCCGGGCCCGAGGCGCTCGTCGCAGCCGCCGACCCGCTCGAGCCAGGAACGGTGGACGGCGAAGTTGTTGCCGCTGCCGAGGTCCCAGGGCGGCACCCGGCCGGCGAACTCACGGGGGATCTCACTCGTCCGCGACGAGACCGGCACGACCCCGGGTCGCTCGTCGGGGAGCGGCAGGACCCGGCCGCCGATCAGCTCGTGGCCTCCTCTCGCGAGCAGCCGCTCGGCGACCGCGACCCAGCTCCCGGCGGCGACGCAGTCGTCGTCGAGGACGGCGACGTGGTCGTTGGCGGCGAGCCCGAACGCGCGGTTCTGACCGTGGCCGAGGCCGCGACCGTCGTCGGCCTCGTAGCGCACCGACGGCAGGCCGCCGGCCGCCGCCGCGACCGGCTCGGCCGTCCGGGCGGGGCTCTGATCGACGATCACGACCTCGGCCGGCAGCACATCCCCGGCGGCCAGCGAGCGCAGGCAGCGGTCGAGCGCCTCGGGACGGTCGAGGGTCGTGATCGCAACGGTCAGCGGCGCCGTCGGCGGCGTCCCGGCGCCGGTGTCGGTCGCCGCGCTCATCGCCGCCCGAGCCTGGCGAGGATCCAGCGACGGATCCGGAGGACCTGCAGGAGCAGGACGCCGGCGAGGACGCGCGGCGAGCGGCTCGTCGCCAGCGCCTCGCGCTGCTGCGCCGCAGCCGCCGCGGTGTCGCCCGCCCCGAGACGCCGGCGCCCGCGCCGGATCGCGGTCAGCGCCGCGATCCGCAGCGCTTCGCGGCTGATCGCCCCGGCCCGGTCCGCCGGCAGCGCTTCGCGATTGATCGCGATCGCGCGGCGGAGGTCGGCGACGTTGGAGCCGGTGCGCAGCGTCCGGTCGGAGACGGTCCCCTCGTGGACCCGGTAGAGGGCGAGCGGAGCGGGGTCGTGCCAGACCGGATAGGAGGCGGCGATGCGCGTCCACATCTCCCAGTCCTCGGCGTAGACGACCCGGTCGTCGAAGCCGCCGAGGCGCTCGTAGGTGCTCCGGCGGACGACCATGCAGGGCGGCTGCAGCCGTTGTCCGAGCGCGAGCTTGCCGGCCCAGTCGTCGAGCACGCCCGGGGACGCCGACTCGAGCGCCGAGATCGCCGTCCAGTTGTCGTCGCCGTCGATCGCGATGTAGCGGCAGAACGCGGCGCCGATCTCGGGACGGTCGCGGAGCGGCTCCTCGAGCCGTTCGTAGAAGCCGGGACGGACGGCGTCGTCGCCGTGCAGGAGGTGGACGAGCCGTCCCCGCGAGCGGGCGATGCAGGTGTTGAAGTTGCCGACGTTGCCGCGGTTCTCGGTCTGGCGGTGCAGCGTGACGCGGTCCCCGTAGCCGGCGGCGACCGTCGCGGTCCCGTCGGTCGAGCGGTCGTCGACGACCTCGATCTGCATCCGCTCCGGGCCCGGATCCTGGGCGAGCACGCTCTCGATCGCCGTGCCGATCCGCTCCTCGCAGTTGTAGGCGGGAATCATCACCGACCACATCGGCCGCTCGTCACGATCCTCGACGGGGGCGATGGCCGCGCGGTGGATCGATTGCGAGCCCCCGGCTCCCGGCGCCGCCCGGCCGCTGGGGCCATGCGTCTGCACCGGCCCGAGACTAGATGATCGATCCCGAACCCCCACGCACGCGCGGGCTCGGAACCGATCATCCATCGGGGCCGCTCGACACCGCCGATCCGCTTCGACGGCCGTGCATCGGGTAGGACGACCGCGATGGAGCCACCGCGACGGACCTTCACGCTCGACGGCGCCGAGGTGAACCGGGTCGGCCTCGGGACGAACCGGCTCACCGACACCGAAGCGAACCGCGAGTTCCTCGGCGAGGCGGTCGCGGCCGGGCTCGGATTCATCGACACCGCCCACCTCTACAGCGGCGGCGACAGCGAAGCTGCGGTCGGCGCGGCGCTCGCGCCGTTTCCCGACGACCTCGTCGTCGCGACGAAGGGCGGCTATCGGTCGAACTCGCCGGAGGTCCTCCGGGCCGAGATCGAGGAGAGCTTCGCTCGGCTCCGGACCGAGGCGTTCGACCTCTGGTACCTCCACCGCGTCCACGACGACGCGCCGTTCGAGGCGACGCTCGAGCTCGTCCGCGAGTACGTCGACGACGGCCGGATCCGCAACGTCGGTCTGTCGGCGGTCTCGGTCGAGCAGGTCCGTACCGCCCGCGCGATCGTCCCGATCGCCGCCGTCCAGAACGAGTACGGCCTCGGTAATCGCGAGCACGAGGACGTCGTCAGCTACTGCGCCTTCGAGGAGATCCTCTTCGTGCCCTACTACCCGCTCGCCGGCGAGGAGACCGCGGCGCTTCGCGAGGTCGCGGCGATCCACGACGCGAGCACGAACCAGGTCAGGATCGCCTGGTTGCTTCAGCGCTCGCCCTGGGTCGTCCCGATCCCGGGCACGCTGTCGGTCGACCATCTCCGCGACAACCTCGCCGCGCTCGCGATCGAGCTCAGCGACGAGGAGCAGCGCGCGATCGAGGCCGGCTGACGGCGGGCCGGTCGCCGGGCGGACGGATAGCGTCCCCGGCGTGAGGACCCGTCGCCTCCTTCCGCTGCTCGCGCTCGCGGCGCTCGCGGCCGTGCCGGCATCCGCATCGGCGAGCGAGCGAATCGAGGTGGCCCCGGGCATCTACCTCGCCGCCGCGTCGGAGCTTCCGCCCCCGCAGCCGGGCGCCGCTCCGCTGGCGGCATCGGCCGCGGCGGTGGGCAGGGTTGCCGGCGGCAGCGAGACGCGGATCCGGCGCTGGCCGTGGCAGGTCTCGATCCGCTA
>DATMCB010000150.1:0-2306 GCA_035558835.1 Solirubrobacterales bacterium | reverse complement strand
TGCCCGGGCGCGCCACCCTGCTGCAGGGCGGCGTCCATCTGATCCTCTTCGGGACATTCCTGTTCTTCGCGCTCAGTCCCTGAGCTCAGTCGCTGAGCCCGGGAGCGACGATCGTCAGGGTCCGCGTCGTCGTGAAGAAGTCGCGGGCGGCGCGGCCCTGCTCGCGGGGGCCGTGGCTGGAGAGGCGCTCGCCGCCGAACGGCGCGTAGTAGTCGACTCCCGGCGTGACGGCGTTGACCCTGATCAGGCCGCAGTCGATGCCTTCGGCTACCGCGGTGGCGGCTGCGACGTCGCGACCGTGGACGGCGCCGACGAGGCCGTAGCGGGTCGAGTTGGCGATCGCGACGGCGGCCTCGGCGTCGGCGGCGCGGATCACGGTCAGCAGCGGGCCGAAGGTCTCCTCCTGGTTGACCTCGTCGCCGGGATCGTCGGCGGCCAGGATCGTCGGCGCGGCGAAGTGCCCGTCGCCGGCCGGCAGCTCGGCGGTCGCGATCAGCTCGGCCCCGCGGTCGCGGGCGCCGGCTACGCGGTCCTCGAACCCGGCCACGGCCCGCTCGTCGATCAGCGGCCCGACGAGCGTGTCCTCGGCGGCGGGATCGCCGACGGGCAGCGCCGCGACGGCGGCACCGAGCTCGTCGACGAGCGCATCAGCGACGGCGCCGACGGCGACCACCCGCCGCGTCGCCGTGCACTTCTGACCCGCGAACGGCATCGAGCCGGCGACGATCAGCCCGGCCGCGGTCGCCGGATCGGCGTCGCCGAGGACGATCGCCGGGTTCTGGCCGCCCATCTCCGCCTGCGCGGGGGCGGCGCGGCGAGCGAGCCGCTCGGCCACCGCGATCCCGGTGGCGGTCGAGCCGGTGAACGTCGCCGCGGCGATCCGCGGATCGTCGAGGAGGCCGCCGAGCTCAGCGCCGGGCACGTCGACGACCGCCAGCACCCCGCCCGGCAGCGCCGCGGCCGCCAGCTCACCGAGCACGGCGGCGACGCCGATCGCCGGCGCGGCCGGCTTGAGCACGACCGCGTTGCCGTACGCGAGCGCCGGCGCCGCCTTCCAGAGCGGGATCGCGAGCGGGAAGTTCCAGGGGCAGATCGCGAGGACGACGCCGAGCGGGTCGCGCCGCACCTGCACCGTCGTCGCCGGGGCTGAGGCCGGGTAGATCTCGCCGGTCGGGTCGAAGGCCGCCTGCGCGTAGTAGCGGAGGATCGCGACGGCACGCGCCACCTCGCCTCGTGCCTCGCTGATCGGCTTCCCGACCTCGCGGGTGATCAGCTCGGCGAGCCCGTCACGGCCGGCGACGGCATCGGCGAGATCGTTAAGCGCCCGCGACCGTCCCGGCGCGTCCCGTCGCCACTCGCGCTGCGCCTCGACCGCCATCGCGACCGTCGCGTCGAGCGCGGCCGAGTCCGGCGGCTCGGCGGTTGCGACGACCTCGTCGGGACGGAACGGATTGGTGCTGGTGATCGCCGTCATCCGGCGCTCAGCGGAGCTCGGTCGGGCGGGCCACGGGCCGAGCTTATCCCGGCCGCTCGGAGCTTTGCTAACTTCGAGTCAACATCGGCGCTGGAACCGACGGAGAGGGATGAGGATGGTCGAGCTGAGATCCGTGATCGCTGCGGGGCTGCTCGCGGCGGCAGCAACGCTGCTGCTCGCGGCTCCCGCCCCGGCGAGCATCAGCAGCAAGGACATGCGCGATCAGCGCTACTGCGAGATCTTCACGATCTTCCTCGCGCCCTCTCCGGTGGCGAGGGTCAACAACACCTACGGCCTCAACCGCTGTCCCCAGCGTTGGTGGGACTCGCTCGACACCTCCGAGCTGGCCGCCGAGTCGGGCGCCGACCTGATCCTCCTGAACGGCCCGCGGTACTGGCTGATGGACAAGGTCACCGTCACCGAGCCCGGGCCGATCGTCGAGCTCGCCGGCAAGCAGCTCCGCGAGGTGGCGACGATCGACCTCGCGAAGGTCGGCCTGACGCCGCCACCGCCTTTCACCGGCGTCAAGATCACCCGCGGGACCCGCTTCGTCTTCCGCCGTGACCGGCCGGTCTTCCAGCTCATCGACCCGGACGGACGCGTCTACGTGATGCAGGCCTACTCGCAGATCGTCGATCCGGACCTCACCTACGACCAACTCCGCGGTCTCCGCCGCGATCCGGACCGGATCGGTTTGCCGGACGGCTGGCGCTACCGGACCCGCAAGCCCGACGAGAATCTCGTCCTGCGCGCGAACGGGACGGCGACGATCATCCAGGACGCGCTCAAGAACACCTACCAGCGGCTGCCGAAGCGCTACGGCGCATAGCCC
>DATMCB010000149.1:0-7559 GCA_035558835.1 Solirubrobacterales bacterium | reverse complement strand
CGATCGCTGCCCGCGCCGCGCCGGAATGGCGGGCGACGTTGCCGAGCGCCTCCTGGGCGACCCGGTAGACGACGAGCTCCTGCTCGCCGGTCACGGGTCCGAGATCGCGGGGCAGCCGCCGATCGACGACGATGCCGCGGTCACGGGCAGTGCCGGCGGCGAGGGCGAGGAGGGCGTCCTCGAGGCCGAGGTCGTCGAGCATCTCCGGCCGCAGCTCGTGCGCGATCCGGCGCAGCTCGTCGAGGTAGAAGTGAACGCGGCGGGCGATCTCCGCGAAGCGTCCGGAAGGATCGCCGGGCGGGCTCGCGGCCGCCTGCTCGGCCATCAGCGCGACCGCGACGAGGCCCTGACCGACCTCATCGTGGAGCTCGCGGGCGACGCGCTTGCGCTCGGCTTCCTGGGCGGCGAGAGCGACCCGGGAGGGGTGGTCGGCAGGGGCGGCCGGCGTGGTTTCGAGGACCTCGGACATGGCGGCGACCGTAGAGCGCCCCAATTCAGAAGTCCAATATATGCTTAAGGAGGCTGTGAAAAGCTGACCTTATGGATGTCGAGCTTCGCCATCTGCGCTATTTCCTCGCCGTCGCCGACGAGCTTCACTTCGGCCGCGCGGCCGAGCGGGTCCGGATCGCGCAGCCGGCGATCAGCCAGCAGATCCAGCGTCTCGAGGAGGCGATCGGGACGCGGCTGTTCGACCGCAACCGTCGCGAGGTCCGGCTGACGCCGGCCGGAGAGGCGCTGCGCGGCTTCGCTGAGCGGGCCCTCGGCGACGTCGAGCTCGGGATCCGGGCGGCGCAGCGGGCCGCGGCCGGCGAGATCGGCCACCTGACCGTCGGCTTCCTCGAGACCGCGGCGAGCATGATCGTCCCGCAAGCCGTCCGCCGCTTTCACGCCGACCGCCCCGATGTCGAGCTGACGCTGCGCGAGCTCGGGGTCGAACCGCAGATCGAGGGCCTCCGCTCGGGGCGCCTCGACGTCGGCTTCCTCCGCCCGCCCGTCGAAGCGTCCGAGCTCGTCCTCGAGAAGCTCGTCGACGAGGAGCTGGTCGTGGCGATCCCGAGCGGGAGCCCGCTCGCCGGGCGCGACTCGGTGGCCGCGCGGACGATCGTCGGCGAGCCGCTCGTGATGCTCTCGCGGGAGGTGGTCCCCAGCCTCTACGACCAGGTCCTCGCGATCAACCAGGAGGCCGGGGGAGCCGGCAACATCGCTCAGGAGGCGAGCAGCATCCAGGCGGTCCTCGGCCTCGTTGCCGCCGGCCTCGGGATCGCGGTCCTGCCCGCGTCGGTCCGGTTCCTTGGCCGGACCGGGGTCGAGTTCGTCGCGGTTCGCTCTCGCCACCGCTCGCCGCTCTTCATCGCCCGCCGCCGCGGCGATCCTTCGCCGCTTACGGTCGCGTTCGTCGCCGCTGCCCGGGACGCGGCGGCGGGCTGAGGACTGCTGACGTAATCGCCGGAGTCGAACGGCGTCCCGTGCGTGACAACCGGGATCAGCTCAGCCACCGAGAGCCACGAAAGGTCTGCATTTGGACCCGTTCGTGACTATGGCCTCGTTGATCGCCGCGAAATCCACGAACGGCACGTTGACGAAGCGCCGAGCGGCGTGTACGTACCGTTCGCTGCGGGTGCGCCTCAGACGATTGGGCGGGCGACGGTCAGGACCCGGGCGATGAGCCGGACGAGCCGCATCGCGAGCATCGCGTAGGCGACGAGCAGCACGGCCGACGCGAGCCCATCGAGGCCGGTGCCCTCGGCGAGTCGCGTCGCCGCCACGCCGAGGACGCCGAGCGCGACGACGACCGCGGTCGCCGCATCGAGGCGGGGTCGCGGAGCTGGCAGCGGCGTCCTCAGATCGCGGACCCGGACGAGCACGGAGAGGAGGTGGAAGAGCGAGCCGAGCACGGTGACGCCGACCCAGCCGGCGACCAGCAGCGTGCCGACCGCCGGCCGGAACGAGCCCGCGAGGGCATCGGCGGGGCCGTTCGAGATCGCTCCCACGCAGGCGACGAGCAGGCCGGCGACGAGGAAGGCCTGCGCCAGCGCAAGCATCCGCGCCGGCAACGTCACCGGCCGCGGCGCCGACCGTAGCGACAAGGCGATGTTCACCGACAGCGCCGCCGCCGCGATCGTCAGGGCGATCCAGCCGGCGACCGCCAGCGGATCGATCAGCCATCCGTAGCCGACGGCGAGGGCGGCGATGCCGGCGATCCAGGCCGCGAAGGTCGGCGCCTGAAGGCGCGGGCGGGCGAGCGTGCTCCGCGTCAGCGACGGGAAGAAGGTGTGAAGGGTGCCGACGATCGCGGCCCCGAACCAGCCGCCGACGTTCAGCGCCATGTGCGCCGAAAGCAGGTTTCCGTGCGGCCAGGCGGCGCCGGTCGCGAGCATCGTGCCGGCCGTGATCCCGAGCGCCAGGCAGAACGCGGCGGCGAGGTACCAGCGGACCGCCCAGGGGGCTCGCTGCAGCGAGCCCCGCTGCATCGACAGCAGCGACCATCCGTAACAGGCGAGCCCGATCAGGAGGGCGGCGACGGCGAAGTCGACGAGCGCGTCGGAGCGGACGGGGACCGCGATCGCGAGCAGGACGGCCCCGGCGTTCCAGGCCACGAGCTGGGCGCGAATCCAGCCGCGGCCCGGCGGGTCGGTCGCCAGGAACGCGCCGGCGAAGAACTGGCTCGCGCCGAGGACGAGCTGCGAGATGCCGCCGACGAAGATCAGGTGGAGCGCCAGCCAGCGTCCCCACGGCCACGGATCGATCGCATCGACCACTGCGGCCGCGACGCCCGCGACGAGCATCGCGATCGCCGCCAGGAAGAAGGCGCCGATCACGTCGCTGGGCCGCAGGGCTCCCGGCGTCTGCGGGCGGGACTTGCAGCGGCGCCGGCCGCGACCGGCGGTCCCCGCGCTGGACGTGGGAGGGTCGCTCGCTGCCACCGGGACCGACATCGCGGGCCAGTTTACATACAGGACATGTGCAAAAGGCATTCGACAGGACCGTCGCCGGCCGGTTGACCCTGGCGGCACGCCGCGGCCGCGAATAGCATCGCCGGCGATGATCCGCAGACACCGGTGCCGGCTCGTCGCGCTTGCCGCGTTCGTCGCGCTGCTCGCGGCCGCCCCGGCCGCGCCGGCGGCGCTGACCAAGCAGGAGCGGCTGCTCCAGGACCGGCTCGAGCGGCTCGTCGCGGCCGACGGCGGGCCGCCCGGGGCCTCGGTGCTCCTCGTTCGCGGCCGTCACGAGAAGTTCCTTCGCGCCGGCGTCGCCAACCTCGACACCGGCGCGCCGTTCAAGCGTCGCAAGCACATGCGGATCGCGAGCGTCTCGAAGGCGTTCAGCGGCGCCGTCGCGCTGGCGCTCGTCGATCGCGGTCGGCTCTCCCTCGACGACACGATCGGCGACTGGCTGCCGGACCTCCCGCCGGCCTGGTCGCAGGTGACGCTGCGGCAGATGCTCAGTCACACCGGCGGCCTGCCCAGCTACACGAAGAACGAGGCGTTCCTCGACCACTTCGTCGCCCACCTGCGCAAGCCGATCACGAAGGAGGGGATCATCGGCTTCCTCGACGGCGAGCCGCTCGACTTCCCGGCCGGCAGCCGCTACGAGTACTCGAACACCGACAACATCGTCGTCGCGATGATGGCCGAGGCCGCCACCGGCCGGAGCTATGAGCAACTGCTCGCCCGCTTCGTCACGCGGCCGCTCGGGCTGACCGATACCGAGCTTCCCCACGGCGCCGGGCTGCCGGCGCCGCGGATCGACGGCTACGAGACGCTGCCGCAGGTCGACGACATGACCACCTGCTGCGCGATGTCGTACCTGAGCGCCTCCGGCGGCATCTACTCGACCCCCGAGGAGCTGACCCGCTT
This sequence comes from Solirubrobacterales bacterium, assembly GCA_035558835.1. Classification (GTDB taxonomy): domain Bacteria; phylum Actinomycetota; class Thermoleophilia; order Solirubrobacterales; family 70-9; genus RHKX01. Next base: position 3,702 of record DATMCB010000149.1, on the reverse strand, counting down.
CATCCGCGCCTACGTCGGCGGCGAGCTGTTCGGCCGCGCCGAGCGGCGCGCCCAGTTCAGCTTCCGGGCCGGCGCGAGCTCCGATCCGCCCGGGCCCGGCGAGGGGTCGGGCGGCCTGGCCCTGTTCCGCTACCGGACCCGCTGCGGGACGGTGTTCGGCCACAGCGGCAACTTCTTCGGCTACACCCAGTTCACGGTCGCGACCCGCAACGGCCGGCGGGCGCTGACGTTCTCGGTCAACCGCCAGCTTTCGCCGGACCTGACGACACCGCTTGCGCCGCAGGCGTTCCGGGCGCTCCGCAAGGCCTACGGCGCCGCCGTCTGCACGCTGCTCGGACCCTGATCGCAGCGCGTGGCGCTTCCGCGCTTCACGTCGGCAGCACGTGACGGGGAGCCGTCGGTCTCCGCGGCGGTCCTTCGCTTCGCGATCGCCGGCCTCGTCGCCGTCGCGCTGATCGGGCTCGGCAGCTTCTTCCTGATGCGGCGGATCGGCACCTCGCAGGCGATCGAGAACGCCAGCGAGCTGACCAGGGTGATCGGCGAGGGGGTCGCCGAGCCGAACCTGACCGAGGGCGTCGTGCAGGGCGAGCCGGCGGCGCTCGATCGTTTCGACCGGCTGATCCGGCGGTCGGTGCTCGGCCACGGGATCATCCGCGTGAAGGTCTGGGACGCCGAGGGGAAGATCGTCTACTCGGACGAGCCGCGGCTGATCGGCCAGCGCTTCGAGCTCGGCGAGGACGAGCAGCGGGCGCTCGCCAACGGCTCTCCCGACGCCGAGCTCAGCGACCTCACCGAGCCCGAGAACCAGTACGAGCGCGATCAGGGCCAGCTCCTCGAGGCCTACGCGCGGATCCGCGGCCCCGGCGATCAGCCCTTCTTGTTCGAGACCTACCAGGAGTACAGCGACGTCACCTCGAGCGGTCGCGACCTCTGGCTCGCGTTCCTGCCGGCGCTGATCGTCGCGCTGCTCATCCTCGAGCTCGTCCAGCTGCCGCTCGCAACGTCGCTCGCCCGCCGTGTCCGCAGCGCCCACCGGGAGCGGCTCGGCCTGCTCGAGCGGGCGGTCGACGCCTCCGATCGCGAACGCCGACGGATCGCCGGCGATCTCCACGACGGCGCCGTCCAGGACCTGACCGGCGTCGCCCTCGGCCTCGAGGTCGGCGCCCGCAAGGTCGAGGGCGCGGACCCCGAATCGGCGGCGGAGCTGCGCGCCGGAGCCGAGCGGACCCGGGCCAGCGTCCGCTCGCTGCGCAGCCTGCTCGTCGAGATCTATCCACCGAGCCTCCAGCGCGCGGGCCTCGAAGCGGCGCTCGAGGACATGCTGGCTCCGCTCGCCGCACGCGGCATCGAGACCACCCTGCGGGTCGATCCCGACGTCCGCCTCGACGTCGAACGTGAGGCGCTCTGCTTCCGGGTCGCCGGCGAGGCGGTCCGCAATGCCCAGAAGCACTCGGGCGCTGAGCACGTCTCGGTCACCCTCGAACGCTCCGGCGGGGCCTCGGTGCTGACCGTGACCGACGACGGAAGGGGATTCGATCCGGCGGCGGCCGGCGGCGAGGGCCACATCGGCACCGACCTGCTCCGCGACCTCGCAGCCGAGGTGGACGGAACGTTCCGGATCGACTCCGAGCCCGGCCGCGGCACTGTGGTCGCTCTATCGTTGCCGGAGCGATGATCAGGCTCCTGCTCGCGGAGGATCATCCGGTCGTCCGCACCGGCCTCGTCGAGTTGCTCGGCGCCGAGCCCGACGTCGACGTCGTCGCATCGGTCGGCGACGGCGCCGCCGCGGTCGCCGCCGTCACCGAGGTCGAGCCCGACATCGCGCTGCTCGATGTGACGATGCCGGAGATGGACGGGATCGAGGCCACCCGGCGGGTGGTCGCGGCTCGCCCGGAGACGCGGGTCGTGATCCTCACCGCTTCCGCCGATCGCGAGCAGATGCTCCGGGCGGTCGACGCCGGCGCCCTCGGCTACCTGCTCAAGGACGCCTCCCCGGAGGAGCTGATCGAGGGGGTCCGAGCGGCCGCCCGCGGCGAGTCGCCGCTCGACCCGAAGGTCGCCCGCGAGCTGCTCGCCGACCGTCGCGAGACGCGCGCCCCGCAGCTCACCGACCGCGAGCGCGAGGTCCTGGCGCTGGTCGGCGAGGGCCTCGCGAACAAGTTGATCGCACGCCGGCTCGAGATCAGCGAGAAGACCGTCAAGGCACACCTGACCCGCGTCTACGCCCAGATCGGCGTCACCGATCGCACCCAGGCGGCGCTCTGGGCGCGCCGCCACAACATCGCCTCCGCGAACGACGAATAACCGCCGCAGTTGACGGAAATTCGTCGCTCGGTCGGGCCGGGGAGCAGGTCGCCGGTCAGGTCCTCAGTGGTGGTTGGGGCCGTCGTCGTTGCCACCGCCACCACCGCCGTGATCGTCCATGCCGTTGTGGTGGTGCTTGCCGTGGTGGTGGTGATGGTGATGATGGTGGTGGCCTGCCGGGTCATCGGCGCCGTGCGAGGCGGCGGCGACTCCCGCCCCTCCGAGGCTCAACGCCAGCGCGGCAATCGCGGCGGCCATCAGCCTCATCGTCCTGGTCAACATGTTCTCTCCTTTGATCGGGTTGGTCGTTGGTCGATCACTTGACTGTCAAAGTCCCCTCCATGCCGGCCTCGCGGTGGCCGGGGATGCTGCAGTAGAACGTGTAGGTCCCGGGCTTGAGATCGGCGGTCGTCGAGGTCTTGCCGGCGCTGATCGTGTCGGTGCCGGCGATGTCGTTGCCGTTCGCGTCCTCGATCTGGACGTTGTGGTCCGTCGACGACGGGTTGTCGAAGGAGATCGTGTCGTCACCGGCCGGCGCCGTGATCTCGGTCTTCGTGAAGGCGAGCTGGCTCGGGTCGGCGGCGATCTTGACCGTCCCGCCGCTGGCGGCAGCCGGGGGCATCGCACTGCCGGTCGCGGAGGTGCCCGCGGCAGCGGTCGAGCTCGAGTCGCCGCCGCACGCGGAGAGCGCGAGCGCCAGGGCCGTGACGGCGACCGCCGCGATGCCGATCGGAAGCTTTTTGTCCATCTCCGTCTCCTTCGTTCTCGGGGTGCGGAGACGATCGGGCCACGCCGGTCCGGCTTGCAAGCGGACATTGGTCGTAGGACCGGCGCCGGCCGGCCGCGCCGCTGCGTTCAGCGGCCGAAGTGCATTCCGAAGCGACTGGGTAGATCGCAGATGAAGCGAGTCGCCGGACCGACCGGGCGATCCTCGTCCTCGAGCGTGTCCTTGCGAAGGAGCGCTGCTCTCACGAGGGTGCCGCCGACGTATCGGAAGGGCTCCGGGGGCACCGGTGCCTGCTCCGGTTCGATCAGCGCTGACCGGCTGTACTCGTCTTCCTTCCCGAGGGCGAGCGACGCGAGCGTCTCGCCGACGAGGTGTGCAGGGCCGACCCCGTTTCCCGTGAACCCGCATGCGTAGTGGATCCGCGTGTCCGGGAGGGTCCCTATGCATGGGACGTGGTTCGGAGAGACGTCGATCGGACCACCCCAGGCGGCGTCGATCCGCCGACCACCTAGTTCCGGGAAGAAGCGGAGGATGTCGCGGCTCAGCTGCCGCGGCATGGCGGGATCGACCTCGACCCGGCGACCGAGCCGGGCGCCGTAGGCGATCCGCCCGCCGCCCCAGCCGAACGCGATTCGAGAATCCGCGGTGGTCCGGAAGTAGTGGAGGTATCG
>DATMCB010000148.1:0-2848 GCA_035558835.1 Solirubrobacterales bacterium | reverse complement strand
CGGCGGCGAGCGCGCGGTAGCGGAGGATCACCGGGCCGCGGGTGAGCTGCCCCCAGGTCTCGCGGTCGTCGAGCGCCGGTCGGAGGCTGCGCCAGAAGCAATGGAGCTGCAGGAATCGGTAGAGGCGCGGCGAGGGACGTCCGGCGAGCAGCGGATCGACGATCGCCAACGGCCAGACCGGCGCGCGCAGTGCGAGCAGCAGCCTGCGGGCGAGGATCGCTCTCGCTCCGCCCTGGGAGAAGTCGCCGAGTGGTGCGTGGTCGACCATCGCCGGGTGCTTCCGCCAGAGGGCCACGGCGGCGGCCCCGGCGCGGTCGAAGTCGCGGACGATCTCCCGGAAGCCCTTCGTGTGGACCTGCTCGCCGCCGGCGCCGTGGACGAACCCGATCTCGAGGCCCGTCTCCTCGAGCCGGTACGCGAGCTCGACGTCCTCGGAGCGATCGAGCTCCTCGTCGAAGCCGCCGACTGCCAGCAGCGTCTCGCGGGGCGCCGAGAGGTTGCCGCTGAACCCACCCCAGAAATCCGGCTCCTGCTCACCTTCCTCGAGACGGCGATAGTGCTCCGCCCACCAATCGGCGAAGTAGGCGGCGAGGCCGCCGCGGCGGCCGACGGCGCGGAGCCTGAGCCCGCCGATCCCGACCATGCCGCCGGCCTGCTCCTGCGCTTCGATGTGGCCGGCGACCAGGCCGGGGTCGGCAAGGATGTCGTCGTCGATGAAGATGCACCAGCGACCTGAGGCGGCGGCGATCCCGCGATTCCGCGCGGCCGCCGGACCGGCGTTCTCCTGGCGCTCGACGACGAGGCGGTAGGGGACGTCGATCGCGGCCAGCATCGATGCGGTCGCGTGGCCGGAGCCGTCGTCGACCACGACTACCTCGAACCTGTCCGCCGGCGCGGTCTGCCGGGCCAGCGCGAGCAGCACCGAGCGCAGGCCGTCGGCCCGCTCGTAGGTGGGGATGACGACGCTGGCCGCGGTCACTCCATCGTCCTCGCCGCCACCCTCCGCATGATCGACATGAACGGCCTGGCGACGGCGGGATCGGTCGTCGTCGAGTGCTCGTTGTCGGCGTGATTGAGCCAACAGGCCTCGAGAGCGAAGCGGACGGTCTCCGGGCCGATCGCGAGCCCCCTCGCCGCGGCCGCGATCAGATCGGCGGTCAATGCCGTGAACCGTCCACCGGGCTCGAAGCAGTGCCGGTAGGCGGCGACCCGATCGCGATAGCCGTCCGAGGCGGCGGCGAAGTCGACTGCCGCCGACGCGAGGTCACCGAGTGGCAGCGTCTCCAAGGTCGCCTCCTCCCAGTCGATCAGGCCGATGCGGTCGCCGGAGGCGAGCATCACGTTGGCGGCTGTGACGTCGCGGTGGGCAGCGACGAACGGAACCTCGGACCCGACGAGCTCCGCTGCGCGCGCCGCGAAGCCCTCGACGTACCCGCCGGGAAGCTCGGCGGCGAGCCGCCTTGCCGGAGCGATCAGGTCGCGATCGAGGTCGGCGGCCATCATCGGCCTCCTCACGGCGCTGCCGACCTCCCAGGCCCGGAGGTGTTCGGCAAGTGCGGTCAGGGCCTTGGCGGTGCGACGCGACGAGCCGTCGACCGCGAGCGCCGCGGGATGGCCCTGGACCGGGGTCTCGATCAGAAGTGGCCGCCCGCCGAGCTGGCTTTCGGCGACGAGTCGCGGCACCTGGATCCTGGCTCGCAGGGCACCCGGCGCCACCGCCCTCAGACCGTCGGCCTCGCTGCCGGGCGAGCCTCCCACCTTCGCGATCACGTCCGGTCCCGAACCGTCGCCGAACCGCATCACCACGGTTGCGCCCTCGGCCCGCCAGCTGCGGATGAGCACCATCGAGCAGCTGGCGCGCCGCGGTGTCAGCTCGGCGAGCCAGCCGAACAGGGGCGCCGCTCCCCGCGGCCGGAGGATGAGGCTGGTCGGCGCCAGCGACTCCGCTCCCGGCAGGGTCAGGATCCGGGCCGCGAGGCGCTTCGGGGCGCGGAGCGGGATCACCGAGCGGAGCGCGAAGCGCGCTTGCGGACCGGGGATCGGAACCACGAACCGGCTCCGCTCGATGTCCGGAGCGTGCAGCAGCGTGAGCTGGGGCTCGAGCCCGCGGGAGCGAAGCGCGTCGAGGAGGCGTCGCGAGGGACCAACGACGGCGACGAGGCCGTCGCCGTCCACCGTCGCGGCCAGGCCGGCGGCCTTCTCGGTCCACCCGGGATCCCGCCGCTCCGAGCGCGAGGGCGAGAGCAGGACGACGTCGGGCCGGTCGTCGCCGTCCTTCGGCCGGAAAGGAATCGTCGGCGCGAGGCGATCTCCGGGCCCGCTGCCGAGCCGCGCCCAGCTCCGAACGAACCCCGCCGGATGGAGGATCTCGAGCGAGGTGGGCCCGCCGCTGGACGCCGCTCCGCCGGTGGTGGTCATCGCAGCGCCGCTCCGAGCATCTCCCGATACAGGGACTCGAACCGGCGGACGCGGCCATCCCAGCCGAGGTTGCTGACCGCCCAGCGCCGCGCCTCGGCTCCGAGGCGCCCGCGCTCACCTGCATCGCCGATGAGCCGGATGATCGCGTCGCAGAACTCCTCGTCGCTCTCCGCGAACACGACCTGGACGCCATCGGAGAGTTCGAGGCCGGCGGCGGCGAGCCGCGAGGTCACGACGGCCTTACCGGCGGCCAGCGCTTCGAGCAGCTTGACGCGCATGCCGCCCCCGAGGCGGATCGGCAGGGCGACTACGGACGCGTCACGCAAGAACGGCGTCGTCTCCGCCACCGTCCCGGTGATCAGGTCGTCCGGCCCCGCCGCGCCGAGCATCTCCGGCCCCGGGTCGGCCCCGGCGAGGATCAGCCGCAGCC
>DATMCB010000147.1:0-4309 GCA_035558835.1 Solirubrobacterales bacterium | reverse complement strand
AGTACTCGCGCTCGACGCTGTGGCCAGCGAACTCGAGCACCCGCGCCAGCGAGTCCCCGTAGGCGAGGTGGCGGCCGCTCGCCACCGTCAGCGGGCCGGTTGGGTTGGCGCTGATGAACTCGACGAGGATCGACTCGGGCTGCTCGACGATCCCGGAGCCGAAGCGCCGGCCGCGGGCGGCGACGAACGCCGCCGCGTCGCGGACCCAGCCCTCGGCCATGTGGAGGTTGAGGAAGCCCGGGCCGGCCACTTCGATCCGCTCGACGGAGTCGCCGAGCCGCTCGTCGATGGGGGCAGTCAGCTTGGCCGCGACGTCCCGCGGCGGCTCGCCGATCAGCGGCGCGGCGAGCATCGCGACGTTCGTCGAGTAGTCGCCGAACTCGGGCCGCGGCGGCCGCTCGAGGCTCGGAGCGGGAACCGCCGGGTGAAGCTCGGCGGTCGCCGCGGCGATCGCCTCGCGCAGATCGGCCGTCGGGTTCGGCTCCGGTTGCATGGGCGGGGACTCTAGAGGCCTGATGCGGGTCCCCCGCGCATGGAGATCACTCAGGTCGTCCAGGCGAAGTTGGCAACGAAGGGAAAGCCGCGGACGGGCAGTGCCGAACGTGTATCTCGCTGCCGCTTGGACCGTGACTGACACAAAAAGGTCGTATACCGACCCGAACGTGGATCTCGACGCCGCCCCGAGATCGAATGTCACGAACGGCGCAGCATGATGCTGATGCGCCAGTCGGTGCCATGCCGGCTCTGGGCATCGTGACCGCTTCGTTGCCGTTCGCCGCCGGCGACTCCGGGGAGGGCCGCGCGCCCGATTCCCGCCCGGCTCGCGGGTTCGCTCAGCCCCCGGCGATCGACCAGACCTGGGCGCGGAGCTCCTCCGCCGCCACCGCCGGGTCGGGCGCCGATGCGATGCTGCGCGACGCCGTCACCAGCGCCGAGCCGGGCCCCGCGAACGCACCACCGAGCGCGGCCGCCGACCCCCCCTGGGCGCCGACGCCGGGAAGCAGGAAGATCGCCCGAGGCATCAGCTCGCGGAGGCGGTCGAGGAACCGCGGCTCGGTGGCGCCGATGACGGCGCCGGCACCGCTGAAGGCGCCCGAACCGGCGAGCCGGTCCGCGAGGCCGTCGACGACGCGGGCGATCCGCTCGTGAAGCGGCCCGGCACCGGTATCGGCATCGAGGAAGTCGGCGGCGCCGGGGTTCGAGGTCCTGACGAGCACGAAGAGGCCCGCGGCGGCCGCGGCGGCCGCATCGACGAACGGCTCCAGCGAGTCCTCGCCGAGCAGCGGGTTCAGGGTCACCGCATCGGCGCCGAGCCCGTCGACCGCCCCCCACGGCGTCTCGGTCCGGCCGATCAGGGCATCGGCGTAGGCGGCGGCGCTGACCGGCACATCGCCGCGCTTGCCGTCGGCGACGACGAGCAGGCCCGCGTCGCGGGCGGCGGCGGCGACCGCCTCGAGGGCGGCCCAGCCCGGCGTCCCGAGCGCCTCGAAGCGCGCGAGCTGGGGCTTGACCGCGACGCAGGCCGGGCCTGCGGCCGCGATCAGCTCGCGGCAGCCAGCCTCGACCGCCGCGGCTGCACGCTCACGGGGCGTCCCGGAACCGCCATCCCCATCCCACGGTTCACGGCCGGGGATGGGGTCGAGCCCGAGGCAGACCTGGCTGCGGCGCTCGGCCTGGAGCGCCGCGAGCCGGTCCGTGAATGGTGTCGGGCCCTCGGGCGTCTCAGGAGCCCTTGACGGCGCTCTTCAGTCCGGCGCCGGCAGAGAACTTCGGGACCTTGCCGCCCGGGATCGTGATCCGCTCACCCGTGCGCGGGTTGACGCCCTGGCGGGGGCCACGCTCGTTGACGCTGAACTTGCCGAAGCCGGTGAAGTTCACATCCTCGCCGGACTTCAGCGCGCCGAGGATGCTGTCGAGGACGGCCTCGACCGCGTCCGTTGCTTCCTTCTTGCTGCCGATGCGGTCGTCGCTGGCGACGCGCTCGATGAATTCGGCCTTGGTCACTATGGGTTCCTCCTGTCTGGATGCAGAGCGGGCGCCACCCTAACAAGGCCTTCCGACGACTTACGGCCGGGGGGCGAACCTCCGTTCGTCCACGGCGATCCCGCGCTCATCCGCATAGGCAAGCGCCGCGCCGATCCGCTCGACCGGAGTCGGGTGGGTGTGGAAGACCGCTGCCAACGCTCCGGGTGGATCCGGGTCGCTGTGGTTGGCCGCGACGAGCCGCTGCTGGAGCTCGATGAAGGCACGCGGATCGTGGGTCAGCTCGAGCGCGAAGCGGTCGGCGCTCGCCTCGACCCGGCGCGAGAGCTGGTTGCCGGCCAGGTTGAGCCCGAAGCCGACGACGGCGATCAGCAGCGCATAGGCCGGGATCGCGGCCGGCGTGCCCGGCCGGGAGCCGCCGCGGTCCGCCAGGGCCGTCCCGGCCACCGCGACGAGCAGCATCCCGAGCGGGGCGATGATCGCGACGAAGGTCAGCCCGCGCCGGAGGTCGTCGTGGGCGACGTGGCCGAGCTCGTGAGCGACGATCGAACGCAGGACCGGCCCGTCGGCGCGGTCGAGGAGGTTGTCGTAGAGGACGATCCGCCGGCTCGAGCCGATGCCGTCGACGTAAGCGTTGACGCCGGTGCTGCGCCGCGAGGCATCGACCTCGTAGACGTGGCCGACCTCGACCCCGGCGCGGTCGGCGAGCTCGAGCAGCGCGTGGCGGGCGCGCCCGGGCGGGAGCTCGGTGTAGTCGTTGAAGATCGGCGCGAGGACGACCGGGGCCAGCCAGGTGCTGAGGACGGCGTAGACGATCACGACCGCGGTGCCGGCGAGCCACCAGAGCCGCGGCAGCCGCCGTTGCAGGGCGACGAGGATCATCGCCCCGACCGCGGCGAAGACGGCGGCGATCGCCGCGCCGCGGACGCGGTCGCCGAGCCAGCTCCCGAGCTCCTGCGTGGAGAGGCCGATGTCAACCGAGCGCTCGTGGCCGACCAGCCCGGTCGGCAGGGCGAGCAGCGCGAGCAGCAGCGAGATGCCGGCCCCGGCCACGGCAGCGCCGAGGATCGGCCGCCTCCCGAGCCGGCGGAGCAGCCGGCGCACCGACCGCGGGCGGCCGAGCGCGAGCGCGGCGAGCGCGGCGAGCTCGACCGCGAAGCCGATCACGAAGAGCACGAGCTGGCCCTGCTGGTAGTCCCTCGCCGCGACGGTCGCGGTGGGGTCGAACCAGTCGGCGGCCCTGACCGGGACCGGCTCGGGTCCGGTGTCGTCGGGGCCGAGGACGATCACGCCGAGCTCGGCCACCGCCGCGGCGGCGATGGCGATCGCGACGATCGTGAGGGTTGTCACCCCGGCGCCCGATCGAGTGACCGAAGGTCCGCGCCAAGCCATCCACACCTACGATAGACGCGCCCGGGCCCGGCGCCGACGCGTCGCGCTGCCGTGCGTCGACGCTCATGCTCGTAGCAGTCTTCAGCGACATCCACGCCAATCTGCCCGCCTTCGAGGCGATCCTCCGCGACAGCGACGAGGCCGGCGTCGAGGAGCGATGGTGCCTCGGCGACGTCGTCGGATACGGCGCCGATCCCGACCCTTGCGTCGAGCTGGCGCGCGAGCGGTGTGAGGTCTGCCTGGTCGGGAACCACGACCTTGCGGTGCTCGGCGAGCTCGACACATCGACCTTCTCCGGGGCGGCGGCCACGGCCGTCGAGTGGACGGCGGAGCACACCGAGAAGGCGAACCTCGACTTCCTGGCCGGGCTCGGGCCGAGCGATGCCGGGAACGCTGCCGCGCTCTACCACGCCTCACCGCGGGACCCGGTGTGGGAGTACGTGCTCTGGCCCGAGCAGGCCGCCGACTGCATCGCCGTCCAGGAGAAGCGGGTCAGCTTCGTCGGCCACTCTCACGTCGCCCTGTTCTTCTCGACCCCCGCCGACGACGACGGCGAGGCCGATGAGGCCCACGGCTATCAGGCCGGCGCCGGGACCCGGCTCGAGATCGGCGAGGGGCGGTGGCTGATCAACCCGGGCAGCGTCGGTCAGCCCCGCGACGGCGATCCGCGAGCGGCGTGGCTCGAGCTCGACACCGAGAGCTGGGAGGCCACCTACCACCGGGTCGGCTACGACATCGAGCGGGCGGCGCGCTCGATCGAGGCCGCCGGGCTGCCGGAACACCTCGCACGCAGGCTGTTCTTGGGGCGATGAGGCCGCAGCTACACTCGCCGCCGATGTCGTCTGCCGGACGTCTGATCGCGTCGTGCCTGGTCGTTCTCGCGGCCGGCCTGGTCGCGCTCGGATGCGGGTCCGGCAGCGACGGCACCAGCGCC
>DATMCB010000146.1:0-13647 GCA_035558835.1 Solirubrobacterales bacterium | reverse complement strand
GCGACCTTCGTCTACAAGCGTCTCAAGCGCCGCCCGATGGTGCTCCCGGTGGTAATCGAGGTCTGAACAACTCCGGCGGAATGCTCCGCTTCGCGTCCGCTTCCGCCTGCTCCTTGACCGACCGCAGCGCCGCTGAGGTCGATCTCCTCCCGGATACGGGACGAAAGCGGGGCCAGCAGGCCGCCAAAAAAGAGACCCGCCGGATCAGGGAGGGGGATCCGGCGGGCTCGCAATTGGCTCAGGCTGGCCAATCAGGTGCCACCTCGGTCGGCTTATGGGGAGGACCGGGTGGCTGTTGTCTCGTCCACGGGCCATATTCGGCCCCGTGCTTAAAGACGCCCTCAAGGTCCGCGAATAGTTCGCTCAAACCTGAGCAGGCGCCGCCAGCGGCATCCGGACCTCGAAGCAGGCCCCGCCGTCGGACCCGTTGGCCGCCGTGACGCTGCCGCCGTGGGCGGTGGCGACAGCGCGGACGATCGACAGTCCCAGTCCGGTGCCGGCGCCGTTCCTCGCACTGCGGTCGGCGGGGCCCTCACCGCGGACGAAACGGGCGAAGACCTGATCCTCCATGCCGGCCGGCAGGCCGGGACCGTCGTCGCGGACGGTCAACCGGGCGGTGTCGCCGTCGACCGCGAGCCCGACGTCGATCGCGGTGCCCTCCGGCGTGTGGCGGATCGCGTTCTCGAGCAGGTTGAGGATCATCCGGTGGATCTCGTCGGGGTTGCCGCTCACCGGCGCCGCCTCGTCGAGGTCGGCGCTGAAGCGGTGGCCGTCGGCGACCGGCGCGACCTCCTCGAGCGCCTCCGAGGCGATCGTCGCGAGGTCGCACTCGACCCGGGTCCCGACACGGCCGGCGTCGGCGCGGGCAAGCAGCAGCAGGTCGCCGACGAGGCGGTTCATCCGCTTCGAGCTGCGCAGCGCCGAGGCGACCGCCGCGCCCGCGTCGTCGTCGGAGCGCATGTCGGCCGCGAGCGCCGCGTCGAGGAGCTCGAGGTTGGCGAGGATGCTGGTCAGCGGAGTCCGCAGCTCGTGCGATGCGTCGGCGACGAACTCGCGCTGACGCTGGATCGTCGCCTCCGTCTCCGACCGCGCCGCGTCGAGCTGGCGGAGCATCTGATCGAGCGTCCGGGCCAGCTCGGCGACCTCGTCGTCGCTCTCGGGCTCGGGGATCCGCCGCGAGGGATCGCGCGTCGTCGCGATGTCGCCCGCGGCCGCGGTCAGGGCCGAAATCGGCCGCATCGCCCGGTTGGCGACGGCCATCCCGGCGACGCCGGCGAGCAGGGTGCCGATTGCGACGCCGCCGGCGAGGAACAGCCAGAGGCGCCCGATCGTGTCGTCGATCGACGACTCCGGGCGCGCGTACTGGACGTAGAAGGTGGCGGGGGGTATGCCGATGTCGTTGCTGGTGCTGAACACCTGGGAGGTGGCGACCTGCAGCGGCCCGGCGGAGACCACCCGCGAGGTGTCCGGCGGCGGGAACTCCGTCGAGCTCGGGGTGGCGATGACGGAATCGCCGTCCGCGCTGACGAGGCGGATTTCGGCGTCGTTGGCCAGCGCGACCTCATCGAGGTTCGGGTCCACCGGCTGTCCGGAGTTGTTCAGGCTGATTCGGTTCGCGAGCGTCGCCGCGTTGCCGCGCAGCTCGTTCTCGAAGTCGGTGTGGAGGCGGTCGGTGACGAGACGGCCGACGACGGCGGCGAAGCCGATCAGGATCACGGCCGTGAGCGTCGCCGAGACGATCGCGATCCGGATCCGGACGGGGAGGCGTCGCGAGCGGGCGTAGAGATGCTTCAGGCCCTGCAGCGGGTTCATCGGCTCACGTTCTGACCACGTAGCCGGCACCCCGCTTGGTATGCAGGATCCGTTCCTCTCCTCCCTCTTCGAGCTTGCGCCTGAGGTTGCTGATGAACACGTCGATCGTGTTCGTCATGGAGGTCGGGTCATAGCCCCAGACCTCTTCGAGCAGGCGCTCGCGCGAGATCACGAGCCGCTCGTTCCTCATCAGGAACTCGAGCAGCTCGAACTCGCGATTGGTCAGGTCGACGACGCGCTCCCCGCGCGTCACCTCCCGGGTTCCCGGGTTGAGCACGAGGTCGCCGACGGTCAGCGAAGCCGTGCCGCGCGGGGGTCGGCGGCGCAGCAGCGCCCGCATCCGCGCCAGCAGTTCGGCACGCTCGAACGGCTTGACGAGGTAGTCGTCGGCGCCGGCGTCGAGGCCCTCGACACGGTCGCCGGTGTCGGTACGGGCGGTCAGGATCAGGATCGGCACATCGCCCGCTGCGCGCAGCTTCCGGCAGACGTCGACGCCGTCGAGCTTCGGGAGCCCGAGGTCGAGCACGACCAGGTCGGGGACGAACTCGGCCGCCATGCTCAAGGCCTCCTCGCCGTCGCCCGCCGTGCGCACCTCGTGGCCCTCCTGGCGCAGCGAGCGGCGGAGGACGTCGGCGATGTCGTCGTCGTCCTCGACGACGAGGACGCGCCCGATCAGGTTGTCGGCATCGGTCACCGCATCGATTCTAAAGACAGCGATCGCCGCCCTTTGCCGCTCCGGTGCGCGGGCAAGCCCGTTGCCGGCCCCGCAAGCGGTGTCGCGCAGGGGACGGCAACCCCGCGTCGAAGGGGTCGCCAGATGCCAACAAAGCCACTCCTGCGACCGAAAGCGCGCGGCAAGAAGGCTTCTCCCAAGCGGGGGAAGAAGCCGGCCGCGCGCACTGTCCGTGCGCTGCCGCGCGAGCTCGAGCAGCGCCACCTCGACCTGATCGGCCTCGGCCTGCTCGCCGCCGCGCTCTATCTCGGGTTCGTCCTCTACGCGGGCTGGAACGGCGGACTCGGGGGCTCCGGCCTCGAGGTGGCGCTGACCTGGGCCGGAGGCTCGGTCTCCTACGCGGTCCCGATGGTCCTCGCCGGCTGCGGGATCGCGCTCGTCGTCAAGCCGCTGATCCGCTATCCGGGGACGATCAACGCCGGGGCGATCCTGCTCGTCGCCGGTCTGCTGCTCGCATTCGCCGCCGGCACCGCCGGGCTCGGGCCCGATGAGCCGGCACGGAGCGGCACGTTCGATCCCGACTTCATGACGAGCCACGGCGGCGTTCTCGGCGAGGCCCTCTACTGGGCCTCGGCGACCCTGTTTCAGCGCGTCGGCGCGCACATCATCGCCGTCCTGATGGTCCTCAGCGGCATCCTCCTGCTCAGCGGCCGGCCGCTCGTCGGCCTGCTCGGCTCCGGCGCCGAAGCCGCCGGGCGGGCCCGGCATGCGAGCGGCGAGCTCGCCCGCTCGGTCCGTGGCCGCCGCGACCGCTTCGGCGAGCGGGTCGGCGACGGCTGGACGACCGCGCACTATCCGGATCACGACGACGCCCGCGACGACGCCCTGACGAATCCGCTGGGCGACGAGGAGGAGACGGGCGAGATCGACTTCGACGCCGACGAGGGCGAAGCGGTGGCCGAAGAGCCCGTCGGGGAGGAGGTGGAGCACGCCTTCGAAGACGACGGCGCCGCCGCCCTCGAGCCGGAACCGGCACCCGAGCCGGAGCCGACCGCCGCCGAGGAGATCGAGATCACGCAGACGCCGCAGGGAGCGAAGCGGGGCGGCATCACCGAGTCGGACGAACTCGATTACCGCAACCCGCCGGCGAAGCTGCTGCGGCGCGGCAACGACGATCGCGAGCGGGCTCCGGACCGCCGCGAGATGGAGAAGACGGCACGGGCGCTGCTCGAGGTGCTCAGCCACTTCAAGATCGAGGCGAAGCTGATCGGCACCGTGACCGGGCCGCACGTGAGCCGCTACGAGCTCCAGCTGGCGCCGGGGACCAAGGTCGGCAAGATCGCTCAGCTCAAGGACGACCTCGCCTACGCGCTGGCGTCGACCGACATCCGGATCCTCGCGCCGATCCCCGGCAAGAAGGCGGTCGGCGTCGAGGTCCCGAACACGCGCCGGAAGATGGTCCGCCTCGGCGACATCTACCAGGGCCGGCCCGACGGAGCCTCGCCGCTGCTCTCCTGGCTCGGCAAGGACATCTCCGGCCAAGCGGTCTCGATGGACCTGGCGAAGATGCCGCACGTCCTCGTCGCCGGCACGACCGGCTCCGGCAAGTCGGGCTCGGTCAACGCGATCCTCACCTCGATGCTCCTCCACGCCTCGCCGAACGAGCTCCGGCTCGTCCTCGTCGATCCCAAGCAGGTCGAGCTCAACCACTACGACTCGGTGCCGCACCTGCTGACCCCGGTCGTGACCAACGCCCGCGTCGCCGCGAACGTCCTCGAGAACCTCGTCGCTGAGATGGAGTCGCGCTACACGGTGATGGGCAAGGCCCGCGGCCGCAACCTCGACGAGCTCAACAAGATCCGCGGCCGGGCCGGGGAGGCGCCGCTGCCGCACATCCTCTGCGTGATCGACGAGCTCGCCGACCTGATGATGGTCGCCCCGGGTGAGGTCGAGGACTCAATCATCCGCCTCGCCCAGAAGTCGCGCGCGGTCGGCATCCACCTGCTCCTCGCCACCCAGCGGCCGTCCACCGACGTCATCACCGGCACGATCAAGGTCAACATCCCCGCCCGGATCGGGTTCGCGGTCGCCTCGCAGGTCGACTCGCGGGTGATCCTCGACCAGGGCGGCGCGGAGTCACTGCTCGGCCAGGGCGACATGCTGTTCCGACCGGTCGGCTCGTCGAAGCTCCAGCGGGTCCAGGGTGCGTTCGTCACCGAGGAGGAGATCGCCCGGGTCGTCTCGTTCTGGGCCAAGCAGGGCGAGCCGAAGTTCGATCAGGACCTGCTCGTCGAGAAGCAGCCGGTCGACGTCGACGGGGATGGCGGCGGTGAGTTCTCGCCCGACGAGGACGATCTGCTCGAGGATGCGATCCGGATCTGCGTCGAGACCGACACCGCCTCGGTGTCGATGATCCAGCGCCGGCTTCGCGTCGGCTACACGCGCGCCGGACGGCTGATCGACATGCTCGAGCGTCGCGGCGTCATCTCCGGCTACGAGGGCTCGAAGGCCCGCCAGGTCCTGATCGGCCCCGCCGACATCCCGCGGATCCTCTCCGGCCGCGCCGATCCGGGGGGCTCCGGAACCGACGGCGCCGGACTCGAGACCGTCTCGAGCTGATCTTTCAACGCGCGCCCGCCGCACGTTCCCGCCCGGCCGACCTCGCAATACTGAGCGGCCGATGAGCCCCTACGACCAGCAGGCCGGACCCGGCATCGGCGCGACCCTCAAGGACGCGCGCCGGCGACTCGGCATGGACATCAAGGAGGCGGAGGATCGGACGAAGATCCGGACCCGCTACCTGCGGGCACTGGAGGCCGAGGAGTGGGAGATCCTGCCCGCGCCCGCATACGTTCGCGGCTTCCTGCGCACCTACGGACAGCTGCTCGGACTCGACGGGGAGGCGCTCGCCGATCGCTATCGGCGCAACTTCGAGGAGCCTGCCGTCGCCGCCCCCGCGCCTCCAGAACCGGTCCTCCGCAACCGCCGCGCCGCAGGATCGCGGCCGCCGTCGCGGAGCGGCTGGATCGTCGCGATCGGCGTTGCCGTCGTCGTCCTCCTCGCGATCCTGGCGGTGATCGGGCTCACCACCGGCGACAACGGCGGCGAAACCGCCCGGATCAAGCCCACCGGCAAGGCGAAGAAGAAGGACGAGAAGCAGGTAGCCAAGCCGGACAAGAAGAAGCTGGAGCCGATCGACGTCAGCATCGAGCCGCTGACGACGACGCGGGTCTGCCTCGTCGCCGGCGGCAACGCGCTGGTCGACTCGCAGGTGCTCGCGGTCGGAGCGACCGAGGAGTACAGCGGCGAGAAGTCCTACCGGCTCGATCTCGTCGGCGGTGGCACCGTTCGGATGAAGGCCGGCGGCGAGGAGAAGAAGCTCGAGGCAAGCGGGGATGCGAGCTTCGAAGCCGACCAGGAGGGGATCAGGGAGATCGACTACGCCGGACCGGACTGCCCGTGAGCGTCCGCGCCGGAATCGTCGTCACCGGCACCGAGGTCCTCAGCGGGCGGGTGACCGACCGCAACGGGCCCTGGGTGTCGGAGCGGCTCGGCGAGCTCGGCTGCGAGGTCTCCCACATCGTCTGCGTCGGCGACCGCCCCGAGGATCTGCGGGCGGCGCTCGCGTTCCTGCGCGGGGCGGCGGTCGACCTGATCGTGACGACCGGAGGGCTCGGCCCGACCGCCGACGACCTCACCGCCGAGATAGTCGCCGGGTTCGCGGGCCGCGAGATGGTCCTCGACGAGGGGATGGAGAAGCGGATCTCCGAGATCGTCGCCGGGTTCGCGCGGCGGATGAGGTTCGACCCCGAAGCGCTCCGCGACGGCACCCGCAAGCAGGCGATGGTCCCCGAGGGCGCCATCGCGCTCGACCCCGCCGGGACCGCGCCGGGCCTCGTCGTCGGGGCAGGTGAGCAGGTCGTTGTCGTCCTGCCCGGTCCACCACGCGAGCTGCAGGCGATGTGGCCGGCCGCGGTCGCCTCCGGGCCGGTCGCGGCGATCCTCGCCGGAGCCGACTCCTACGCGGTCGAGACGATGAAGATGTTCGGGATCCCCGAGTCGACGATCGCGAAGACGCTGCGAGAGATCGAGCGCGACATCGACCTCGACCCCCTCGAGATCACGACCTGTCTGCGCCGCGGCTCCGAGCTCGAGATCGACGTTCGCTACCGGGTCCGGGACCTCGGGCTCCGCGAGTCGCTGTTCATGGCGCTCCGGGAGCGCCACGGCGCCTTCATCTACACCGAACGGGGAGAGAGCATCGACGAGATCGTCGCCGGGCTCCTCGCCGAGAGCTCGATTGGTGTCGCCGAGTCGTGCACGGGCGGGCTGCTCGCCGCGCGCCTCACCGATCTGCCCGGCGCTTCCGCCTACTTCGCTGGTGGGGTCGTCTCCTACTCGAACCGCGCGAAGTCCGACCTGCTCGGCGTCCCGGCGGAGCTGATCGCATCCCATGGGGCCGTCTCGCCCGAGGTCGCACGGGCGATGGCCGACGGCGCGATCGCACGATTCGGGGTCGAGCTCGGGGTCGGCATC
This sequence comes from Solirubrobacterales bacterium, assembly GCA_035558835.1. Taxonomy (GTDB): domain Bacteria; phylum Actinomycetota; class Thermoleophilia; order Solirubrobacterales; family 70-9; genus RHKX01. Next base: position 6,626 of record DATMCB010000146.1, on the reverse strand, counting down.
ACCGGCGTCGCCGGGCCCGACGGCGGGACCGAGGAGAAGCCGGCCGGCTACGTCTGCATCTGCGTCGCCACCGCATCCGGGGACGCGCTCGCCCGCGACCCGCAGCTGCCGGGGGGCCGCGACGACGTCCGCGATCGCTCGGTGAGCGTTGCGATGCACATGATCAGGCGGGTCCTGATCGGCGAGGACCTGCCGCTGTAGGCCGCTCCTGGAGCGCCTTCCCCGAGTCGCGCTCATACATTCGGCCAGGCTGGTTTGACAGCTCCGGGTACCGGGACTACGTTGGACGTAGCGGCAAACCGCATAAGGGTGACGCGAACCGTCTTGCCTATTTAATGGCAGGCAGACTCGGAGGGGTTCATGAGCTACGAGCGCAGGCATCGCTCTGTCCCGGCAACGAAGATCACCGGGAGGCTCGCGGGATCGCCACTCGCCGAGATGGTGCTCGCCATGCTCGCCGTCGCTCTCCTGATGCTGCTCTTCGCCACCCGCGCCGGGGCGGCGGAGGGCTTCGGTCCCGAAGCGGACCTGACCCGCAGCGACGACACCGGCAAAGTCGTATTCGTCGCCACCGAACCCGGCGCGCCGATTCCGGCGCCCGACGGCGTCAGCGCCGGCACCCCCGCTGCCACTGCCGCGCTCGGATTCCTGAGCGATCACGCCGAGGCGTTCGGGGCCGGCGGCGACAGGCTCGCCGTCACCGACGTCACGGCGACGCCGAGCGGCGGCGTCGCGGTTCGCACCCAGCAGCTCGTCGACGGGGTCCCGGTCATGGCAGGGGAGCTCGTCGTCAACCTGACCGCGGGCAATGATGTCCTCTCGGTCAGTGGCGAGGCCCTTCCGACGAATGGCATCGACATCGATCCGACCGTCTCACGCGCCGAAGCCGCCGATGCGGCGGGCGCCGCGATCGCCGCACGCGCCGGCGTCGCGGCCAGGGAGCTCGACGCGATCCCCGGCGAGCTCCATGTGTACGACCCGTCCCTCTATGGCGGCTCCGGCGGCTCGCAGCTCGTCTGGGACGTGACCGTGGCCGCGCCGGAGAGCACGACTATCGACAAGCAGGTCCTCGTCGACGCCCACACGGGTGAGGTCGCACACGTCTTCGAGCTCACCCAGACGGCGTTGAACCGCCGGATCTGCGACGACAACGAGACCAGGTCGGCGCCCGTCGACTGCACGAGCGGCGTGCTCACCGAGGGCGGCACCTACAGCGGCGGCGTCGCCGACGTCCAGCCCGTCTACAACTTCCTCGGCGATACCTACAACTTCTACAACTCCCGCTGGGGACGCGACAGCATCGACAACGCCGGACAGCTCCTCAAGGCGACCGTGCGGTGGTGCACGAACACGACGATCCCGAACCCGAGCCCACCGCCGCCGACGATCTTCCAGGATCCCTGCCCGAACTACAACAACGCGTTCTACTCGAGCTCGCAGCTGCAGATGTACATCGGCACCGGGGTCGGCTCCGACGACATCATGGGCCACGAGCTGACCCACGGGGTCACGAACGTCGAGTCCGGGCTGGTCTACCAGAACGAATCCGGGGCCATGAACGAGTCCATCTCCGACGTCTTCGGCGAGTCGGTCGACCTGACGAACGGAACCGGTACCGACACGGCCGCCGTCCGCTGGCGGATCGGCGAGGACAGCTCGCTCGGCGTGATCCGAAACATGGCGAACCCGCCCGCCTTCAACGACCCCGACAAGATGACGAGCCGCTTCTGGGGCTTCAACTCGGCCGACAACGGTCGCGTCCACACCAACAGCGGCGTCAGCAACAAGGCATTCTTCCTGCTCGTCGACGGGCAGACGTTCAACACCTACACGGTCAGCCCGATCGGGCTCGAGAAGGCGATCCGGATCTACTACGAGGCGCAGACCAACATCCTCACCTCGGGAAGCGACTACGGCGGACTCGGCAACGCGCTGCGGCAGGCATGCACGAACCTGACCGGGACGAACGGGATCGTCGCCGCCGACTGCACCCAGGTGAACAACGCGGTGCTGGCGACCGAGATGGACGTCGAGGCGGCGACTCCGGACACCCAGATCGACAGCGGTCCCGGCAACACCGACGACCCGACCCCGACCTGGACGTTCAGCGTTCCGGCGCAGTTCCAGGTGCCGCCGAACATCGCCAAGCCGGCCGCGACGTTCCAATGCTCGGTCGACACCGGAACGCCGAGCTGGGGGGCCTGCTCGGGGGCCGGTAGCCATACGCCGTCGTCGGACCTCGCCGACGGCAACTACACGTTCCGGGTCCGTGCGAGCATCGGATCGAACACGGACCCGACGCCTGCCACCCGCGACTTCACGGTCTCGACGGCCGACATGGAGCTCGTCTCGAAGACCGACAGCCAGGACCCGGCATTCGCGGGCGAGGACCTGACCTACACGATCCATGCCCGCAACAACGGCCCCGGAACGGCTGAGAACGCCGAGGTCGTCGACGTCCTGCCGCCCGGCACGACCTACAAGTCGAGCTCGATCCCGTGCACGGAGGCGCCGACGGGAACGCTGACCTGCGGCCTCGGCAACCTCGCCGACGACGAGAGCAGGACGTTCACGATCACGGCCACGATCGCCCGCGATCTCGTCTACGACAACGGCGGACCGCTGACGATCACCAACCAGGCGACGGCTGACGCCGACCGCTTCGACCGCGACCCGAGCAACGACGCGAAGAGCGAGTCGACGCTGGTCAAGGCGAAGGCCGACCTCAGGATCGTCAGCTTCGCGGCGACGAACGCGCCTCTCGAGATGATCGTCGGCCAGCCCGCCAACGTCACCCTGCACAAGGTGATCACCAACGACGGCCCGTCGGCGCCCATGGACACGAAGGTGGCGCGGACCGCCACGGCGACCGCGAACGCGACGGTCAGCCCGGCCTCGACCGCCCACGTCGAGAGCGCGCTCGGCTACCAGGAGCAACGCTCGGTCGACGAGCAGTTCCAGATCAAGTGCACGAACGGCGGCCCGGCGACGTTCACGTTCAACAACGACATCGCGCCGAACAAGGCCGACGACACCGATCCGAACCCGGCCAACAACCACGCGCAGACGTCGTTCACGGTCGAGTGCATCGTTCCGGTCGCGATCAACATCCATCCGGGGAGCTTCAAGAACCCGTTCAACCTGAAGTCGAACGGCGTCATTCCTGTTGCGGTGCTGACCACGAGGGCGGGGGAGTACGGCCTGCCGCTCGCCTTCAACGCGACCCAGATCAAGCCACTGACGACCCGGTTCGCTCCGAAGCCGGTCGTGACCGCCGGCGGTGGCGCCCCCGAGGCCCACGGCAAGGGGCACATCGAGGACGCGATCGAGCGCTCCGACGAGCGAACCCGGGACGGCGACCTCGACATGGTGCTCCACTTCGAGACCCAGCGCTCCTCGCTGACGCCGGGCACGACGGAGGCGTGCGTCCGCGGCCGATTCGGGCCTACGAACATGGTCTTCCAGGGCTGCGACTCGCTGACCCGGGTCCCGTAGCTCCCCCTCGGATCCGGGGTGAGACGCAATCTTGGTCCCTGCCAGGGACCGAATCTGCAGCTCAGGCGCCGGCCGAGCCCGGGCCCGCGTAGAGCTCGAGCATCGGGCCGAGCAGCGCCTCCGGGGCCTCCTCGGGCAGCCAGTGGCCGGCGTCGGGGACGACCTCGAGGTGGAGCCGCGGCGCGTTCGCATCGCAGCCGCGCTGCTGGTCGGGGCGGACCACCGGGTCGGCGACGCCGACGAACTGGACGCACGGCGTCTCCATGACCCGGTCGTCGAAGCCGCCGGCGGCGAGGTCGCGGAGCTCGCGGGTGAGGAACGACCGGTAGACGGCGACGCTGGCGGCAGCGCGGTCGGGCTCGCTCCACTGGGCTACGTAGGCCTCGAGCTCAGCCGCGCTCCAGGTCCGGTCCGGATCGACGGCGCTCGAGCGGAGGACGGTCCGCATGAAGCCGGGGACCCGCCGTACGACCTGCCCACCGACGACGGGCGATGCGATCAGCGCCATGTAGGCGAGACGGCGAAGCAGCTTCGCCGCCGCGGCGGGGCCGGACTCGCGCTCGACCCAGAGATGGCTCATCCCGGCCACCGCGAAATGGGAGATCCGCTCGGGGTCGCCGAGGCAGAGGAGGAAGCCGGTGAAGCCGCCCCAGTCGTGGCCGGCCAGTCGCACCCGCTCGAGCCCGAGGACGTCGAGGAGGGCGATGACGTCGGCCGCCAGCTCCGCCTTCAGGTAGCTGCCGCGGGGCGCATCGCTCCAGCCGAAGCCACGGAGGTCGGGGCAGATGACCCGGTAGCGCTCGCTGAGCGGGCCGATCAACCGCCGCCATGCGTACCAGTGCTGGGGCCAGCCGTGCAGCATCACGAGCGGCTCGGCGTCGGGCGGCCCGGCGGCGGCGACGTGCATGCGGATCCCGCGAACGTCGTGGAACCCGTGCTCGACCGCGACGCCGGGGACCTCGGGCATGGGGCGTTCCACTGCCACGAGGGCATCGTCCCACGTCGAGGCGGAAGATTTACGCTCGCGGCGGAGAATCGACACGTTCGTCGCACACGCGTGCGCTGCGGTCCTCTAGCGTCGCCGGGGTGACGAGGGGCGAGACGAAACGGGACGGCGAGCGGCCGGAGCGGCTGCGGATCTTCGCGGCACTCGATATCCCGGGCATCGCGATCGACTCGATCGCCGCCTGGCAGGGACAGGCGCTGGCGGGGCAGCAGCGGCTGCGGCCGATCGATCCCGGCAACCTCCACCTGACCCTCGCCTTCCTCGGCGACCGCGACCCCGCCGAGGTCGAGCGCGCCACCGCAGCACTGACGGCGCTCGACGCCTCCGACCCGGTTCGGCTGCGGCTTCTGCCCGACCCGGTCGGGATGCCGCGGCGGCGCCCCCGCGTGATCGCCTTCGACGTCGAAAGCGACGCCGCGGCCGCGCTCCAGCACGACCTCGCGGAACGGCTCCGGGAGGCGGGGCTGATCGAGGCCGCGGGAACGCCGGCGAGGCCGTTTCGGCCGCATCTGAGCGTCGCCCGCATCCGCGGCGACCCCCCGCGCGGCCGCGCGGCCCGCGACGTCGTCGCCGGCCTGACGCCGCTCGGGGGGAGGGCAGGACATACGTTCGATGCCGTCCGGGTGGCGCTCTACCGTTCCGAGCTCCAGTCCCAGGGTGCTCGCTACAGCGTCCTTGCGGATGTCGAATTGCCGCACAGAAGCGGCGGATGAAGGTGGTTTGAACATGGCAGCAGACAAGACGGCCAAGCCGACGCCGATCGAGGCCGGCTCGAAGGACGCGAAGGCCAAGGACGCGGCACTGAAGGCCGCGGTCAGCCAGATCGAGCGCGAGTTCGGCGCCGGCTCGGTGATGAAGCTCGGCAGCAAGACCGTCATGGACGTCGAGGCGATCCCGACGGGAGCGATCTCGCTCGACCTCGCGCTCGGGGTCGGCGGCGTCCCGAAAGGCCGGATCGTCGAGATCTTCGGCCCCGAGTCGTCGGGCAAGACGACGCTGGTCTACCACATCATCGCCCAGTGCCAGGCCCGCGGCGGCGTCTGCGCCTTCGTGGACGCCGAGCACGCGATCGATCCCGTCTACGCGCGGCGGATCGGCGTCGACACCGACGAGCTGCTGATCTCCCAGCCGGACTACGGCGAGCAGGCGCTCGAGATCGTCGACGTGCTGACCCGCTCCGGCGCCGTCGACCTCGTCGCCGTCGACTCGGTTGCGGCGCTGACGCCGCGGGTCGAGCTCGAGGGGCAGATGGGCGAGGTCCAGGTCGGCCTGCAGGCGCGGCTGATGTCGCAGGCGCTGCGGAAGCTCGCCGGCAATCTCAACCGGGCGAAGACCGTCTGCCTGTTCACGAACCAGATCCGCGAGAAGATCGGCGTCAGCTTCGGCAGCCCCGAGACGCAGCCGGGCGGGCGGGCGCTGAAGTTCTACTCGTCGCAGCGACTCGACCTGCGCCGGATCGAGACCCTCAAGGAGGGCACCGAGGCGGTCGGCAACCGGGTCCGGGTCAAGGTCGTCAAGAACAAGGTCGCGGCGCCGTTCAAGCAGGCGGAGTTCGACGTCGAGTACGGCGTCGGCATCTCGAACGAGAGCTGCCTGCTCGATCTCGGAGTCGAGCACGACATCGTCACCAAGTCGGGCTCTTTCTTCTCCTACGGAGAGACCCGGCTCGGGCAGGGCAGGAACAACTCGAAGCAGTTCCTCGCCGAGAACCCGAAGATGGCCGACGAGATCGAATCGAAGATCTACGATGCCCTCGGCGTCGAGCGCGCTCCCGGCCCGTCCCGGACCGCGGCCGCCGAGGCCGCCCCCGAAGCGGGCCCCGAGGCCGCCTAGCGTCTCGGGCCGCGCGGCCGGTGGCGACCGACGATCAAACACTGCAGGCGGCGCTGGGCAAGGCGCTCGGCGCCCTGCGGCGCCGTGAGCGGACCGCGGTGGAGCTGCACGCCTGGCTCCGTGAGCGCGGCTGCGACGAGGACCTGACCGAGGCGGTCGTCGCCGAGCTGGTCGAGCTCGGCGAGCTCGACGACGAGCGGTTCGCCCATGCCTATGCCGCCGACAAGCGCAACCTCGCCGGCTGGGGCGCGCACCGGATCGCCGCGGCGCTGACCGAGCGGGGGATCGGGGC
>DATMCB010000145.1:0-6543 GCA_035558835.1 Solirubrobacterales bacterium | reverse complement strand
CTCGCTCGACCCCGTCCAGAAGGTCGGCAAGCAGATCGCCGAGGCGATCGGCATCCACGAGCGCGCGAGCTCGAGCGACATCGCCGCCCGGATCGGCGATCTGCTCGCGACCGTCGGCCTGACCGGCGGCGTCGCCGACCGTTACCCGCACGAGCTCTCCGGCGGCCAGCGGCAGCGTGTGATGATCGCGCTGGCGCTCGCCTGCGGGCCCTCGCTGGTGATCGCCGACGAGCCGACGACGGCGCTCGACGTCGTCATGCAGGCCCAGGTCCTGCAGCTCCTCGAGCAGCTCCGCGAGGAGCTCGGCCTCGCCCTGATCCTGATCTCCCACGACCTCGGCGTGCTCGCCGAGACCTGCGACCGGATCGCGGTCATGTACGCCGGACGGATCGTCGAGACCGGCTCGGTCGATGCGGTCTTCGCGGCTCCCCAGCACCCCTACACGAAGCTCCTCCTCGACTCGCTGCCGGTGATCGGCGGCGATCGCAGCGTCGGGGTCGCGATCCCGGGGGCGCCGCCGAACCCGGGCGAGCCGCCGCCGGGCTGCCGCTTCCGTCCGCGCTGTCCCTACAGCGCCGAGCGCTGTGACGTCGATCCACCGCTGCGCGAGGTCCGCCCGGGTCAGCTCGCGGCGTGCCACTACGCACCCTGGGAGAGATGGCCGGAGCCGGTGGCGGCCGCCGGCGGGGAGGTGTCGAGATGAGCGAGATCCAGGCCGGCGAGATCGGCACAGGAGGGACGCTGATGAGCGTCAGCGACGTCGCGGTCGACTTCCGGGCCCGGAGGAAGACGGCGCGCGCGCTCGACGGCGTCTCGCTGGACTGGCGCCCCGGCGAGATCCTCGGGATCGTCGGCGAGTCCGGCTGCGGGAAGTCGACGCTCGCCAGGGCGATGCTGGGGCTGCAGCCGGCGTCGGAGGGGGAGCTCACGGTCAATGGCGGGGTCGTCGCCGGCAAGAGCGAGCAGCGGGCGCTGCGGAAGCGGGTCCAGATGATCTTCCAGGACCCCTACCAGAGCCTGAACCCGCGTCAGCGGGTCTCGACGATCGTCGCCGAGCCGCTCAAGGTCCAGGGGATCGCGAAGGAGGAGCACGACGAGCGGGTGCGACGGGCGATGAGCGACGTCGGACTCGATTCCGATCGCTACCTCGATCGCTACCCCCACCAGCTCTCGGGAGGGCAGCGGCAGCGAGTCGCGATCGCGGCAGCGCTCGTCCTCGACCCGGAGGGCCTGATCTGCGACGAGCCGGTCTCGATGCTCGACGCATCGGTCCAGGCGCAGATCCTCAAGGTGCTCGTCGGCCTGCGCGAGCAGCGCGGCCTCGCTCTGATCTTCATCACCCACGACCTCAGCCTCGCCTGGTCGCTCTGCGACCGGATCTCGGTCATGTACCTCGGCCGGATCGTCGAGGAGGGCAGCGCCGAGGACGTGATCGAGCGCCCGCAACACCCCTACACGCAGGCGCTCGTCACCGCGATCCCGGTCCCGACCCCGGGCGGCGGCGGCCGTCGCGAGCTGCTCGAGGGCGAGCTGCCGGACCCGACCGCGGTTCCCTCCGGGTGCCGCTTCCATCCTCGCTGTCCGCGCCGCTTCGAGCCCTGCGACCGGGTCGACCCGGAGCTGATCGAAACCGGCGGACGGGGTCAGCGGGCGGCCTGCCTGCTCCACGATCCCGCCGCCGTCGCGGCGGCGGAGAGGGACGGCTCCGGATCAACGGCATGAGCGGTCGCTGGCGCGATCTCGCCGGCGCGGCTGGCGTCGGGCCGATCCCCACCGGCCCGCGGAACGCGATCACCGACGTTCCCGGGGTCCGGGTCGGACAGGCGCAGGCTGCGAGCGGGCAGCGGACCGGCATCACCGTGGTCGCGCCTCCGGAGCTGCCGACCCCGGCCGCGACCGCGACCGTCAACGGCGTCGGCGAGCTCACCGCGAAGCTCGAGATCGACGAGCGCGGACGGATGGAGACCCCCGTCTACCTGTGCGGATCGCATGCGATCGGGACCGTGCTGCAGGCGGCGATCGTCGCCTCCGGACGCGGCCCGGACAACATCGTCCTGCCGGTGGTCGGCGAGTGCGACGACGGCGATCTGGCGGACTCGCGCACGGTGGTCGCCGCCGATGTCGAGGCGGCGCTCGGCGCCCTCGGCGCCGAGGTCGCGGAGGGCTCGGTCGGGGCCGGCACCGGCATGCAGTGCTACGGGTTCCCGGGCGGGATCGGTACCGCCTCGCGCCGCGTTGACAGCGGGACGATCGGCGTCCTGCTGCTCTGCAACTTCGGTGAGCGCCCCTATCTCGACCTGCTCGAGGGGACGGCCGCCGCCGAGGACGACGGCCCGGCCCGGCCGACTCCGCACGGCTCCTGCATCGCAGTCTGCGCAACCGACCTGCCGCTCTCGATCGCACAGCTCCAGCGGCTGGCGCTGCGGCCGCTCCTCGGCATCGTCCGGACCGGCTCCTACGGCTCGGAGGGATCGGGGGAGATCGGGATCGCGTTGGCGACCGGCGGCGGGATCGCCGGCGGGGAGGGCGTCGGCGACGATGCAATCGAACATTGCTTCGCCGCCGCCTACGACGCGGCCCGCGAAGCGGTCTACAACTGCCTCGTCGCCGCCCGGCCGGAGCAGCGCCTCGACGGGACGATGCAGCCAGCCTTCCCGGTCGACGAGGCGGTCGCCTCTGCCTTATCTGGCCGGGACCGGCTCGCCTGATCCCTCGGGCGCCGCTTCCGCCTCGGGCGGGGCGGGGTGGCCGACCATGTCCCGGGAGCGGATCAGAAGCCAGCTGGCGATGCTGCCGGCGATCGCGATCCCGGCGCCGATCAGGAGGATCTCGTTGAGCCCGCCGATGAACGCCGCGTTGGCGGCCTCGACGGCCTGATCGCGGAACTGCGGCGGGATCGAGGGGAGGGCGCTCTCGACCGCTCCGGCCGAGACTGCGTCCGAGAATGCCGCCGGCGCCTGCGGCAGCGACTCCGCCAGCTTCGTGTCGACCCGTGCCTGGAAGATCGCGCCGAGGGCCGCGACCCCGGTGGCGATGCCGACCTGGCGGAACGTGCTGTTGATCCCGGAGGCCATGCCGGCGCGGGCGGGCTCGACGACGCCGATCGCGACCGACGCGATGCCCGGGTTGGTCATGCCGATGCCGGCCCCGCCGATGAGGAACCCGAGCAGGAGGGTCGTCCAGCCGTCGCCGGCGTCGATCCCGTTCATCAGGATCAGGCCGACGCCGACGAGCAGCAGTCCCACGCCCATCAACACCCGGAACGGGACCCGGTTGGAGAGCCGGGCGGAGATCGGCGCGACGATGAACGAGAGCAGCGTCAGCGGCAGGAAACGCAGTCCCGTCTCCAGCGGGGAGTAGCCGAGGACGTCCTGCATGTAGAGCGTCAGGAACAGGAAGATCGAGAACATCCCCGCCGACAGGCAGAAGGCGACGATCGAGACGCCGGCGAACGACGGATTGCGGAACAGGGACATGTCGAGCATCGCGTTCCGGCGATGGATCTCGATCAGGACGAACGCGACCAACAGCGCCGCGGCGGCGGCCAGGCAGGCGACGATGACCGGGCTGCCCCAGCCCTCCGCGTTGCCGCGGATCAGCCCGAAGATGAGCAGGAACAGGGCGGCCGAGAAGGTGACGAGACCGGGCCAGTCGATCGGCTGGGGATCGGTCGCCCGGACGTTGACGAGCTTGGTCTCGGTGATGAAGATCGCCGCGATCCCGATCGGGACGTTGACGAAGAAGATCCACTCCCAGCCGAGGCCGTCGGTGATGACTCCGCCGACGAGCGGGCCGATCGCGACCGCGCCGCCGACCGTGGCCCCCCAGATGCCGACGGCGGTCGCGCGCTCGCGACCCTCGAACTCCTGCGCGATCAGGGCCAGCGAGGTCGCGAACATCGCCGCAGCGCCGGTGCCCTGCAGGCCGCGCGCGAAGTTGAGGACGGTCGGGTCGCCTGAGAGCCCGCATAGGAACGAGGCAGCCGTGAACACGACGAAGCCGATCGTGAAGACCCGCCGGCGTCCGAGGCGGTCGCCGAGCGAGCCGAAGACGAGCAGGAACGAGGCGAGGGTGAGCGCGTAGGCGTCGATCACCCACTGCAGGCTCGAGAGGCTCGCGTCGAGGTCGCGCTGGATCTCCGGGAGGGCGACGTTGACGATCGTGACGTCGATCAGGAGCATGAAGGTCGCCACGCAGACGGCCAGCAGGGTCCACCGCTTGCGGCTCATCTATCCTTCCTTTCCACAGTCACACTGATCATCAGTAATGCTGACGATCAGGCTAGCGATTCGATCACACGCATGTCAGCCGACCCTACGGATCATCCGGGCCCGCCTCAGCCGCCTCTACCCATCGACCCCGCCGTGCAACCGATGCTCGCCGAGCGCATCGGGTTCCTGCTCGCCAAGCTCCACCAGCGGTGGGGCGCCGAGTCGATCGCCGTGCTCCGCGAGGAGGGGGTCGGCCTCACGGGGATGCACTTCGGGGCGCTCACGATCCTCCGCGCGGCCGGGCCGATATCGCAGCAGGCGCTCGGCGAGATGATCGGCAAGGACCGCTCCTCGATGGTCGCGGTCGTCGACGACCTCGAGGCCGAGGGCCTGGTCGAGCGGCGCCGAAACCCCGAGGACCGCCGCGCCTACGCGCTCGAGGTGACCCGGCGCGGCGACGACTGGCTCGCCCGGGCCCGGCCGGCCCTGCAGCACGCCGAGGAGCGGCTGCTGGCGGCACTCGACGCCGACGACCGCAAGCTCCTGACCGGGCTGCTTCAGCGCGTCCTCTTCGACTCGACGCCCTCGCCCTGAACGGGTGACACCGATCGACCGCAGGGAGGTGGCGGCTGTGTTCGCGGGCGGCTTCGCCGGCGCGCTCGCCCGCCTCGGCCTCGTCGAGGCGCTCCCGCACGGGGCGCTGGAGTGGCCCTGGCCGACGTTCATCGCCAACCTCGTCGGCGCCTTCCTGCTCGGCTGGTTCACGACCCGGCTTCAGGAGCGGCTGCCGCTGTCCGCCTACCGCCGGCCGCTGCTCGGCACCGGCTTCTGTGGCGCCCTGACCACCTTCTCGACGATGCAGCTCGAGATCTACGACATGCTCGACGGCGGGGCCGTCATCCTGGCCGCCGCCTACACAGTGGCGAGCGTCGTCGCCGGCTTCGCGCTCGTCGTCCTCGCGACCGGCCTGGTCAGAAGGGCCCGGCTGGCGCCGTGAGCATCGGTCTGATCGCCGCGGTCGGGCTGCTCGGCGGCGCCGGAGCGGTCGCCCGGCTGCTCCTCGACGGCGCGATCTCCGAGCGGGTCACGGTCGCCTTCCCGGTCGGCACGCTGACCGTCAACCTGCTCGGCAGCCTGATCCTCGGCATCGTCGTCGGCGCCGGAATCGGCGCCGACGGCGCCCGCCTCGTCGCGACCGGCCTGCTCGGCTCGTTCACGACGTTCAGCACCTGGATCTTCGAGAGCCATCGGCTCGCCGAGGACGGCGAGGCCGGCGTCGCGTTCGCGAACGTGGCGATCAGCCTGGTCGCCGGGGTCGCCCTGGCATGGATCGGGATCGAGATCGGAGGCGCGCTGTGAGCGCAGCGGCGGGGCTGAAGCTCTCGGTCTTCTTCGGCGAGCGCGACGTGGCCGACGGCCGCTTCCTGGCCGAGCGGATCATCGCCGAGGGCGAGCGGGCCGGTGTCGCCGGTGCGATCCTGATGCGCGGGGTGGAGGGGTTCGGGATCAAGCACCGGCGCCGCACCGACCGGCTGCTGACGCTATCCGAGGACCTCCCGGTCGTCGCGATCGCGGTCGGCGGGGCCGAGCCGGTCGAGGAGGCAGCGGCCCGAATCGGCCGGATCGACTTCGACGGTCTGGTCACGCTGGAGCGCCTGCGGCTGCTTACCCCGCCGGCCGAGGCCGAGTCCGCGAAGCAGGAGGAGGACGCGAAGCTCTCCGTCTATCTCGGCCGCGGCCGTCGCGTCGATGGGGAGCCCGCGTACCGCTGGCTGATCTCGCGCCTTCGCGAGGCCGGGGTCGAGGGCGGCACCGTGCTGCTCGGCGTCGACGGAATCCTCAGCGGCTCCCGCCGGCGGGCCGGCTTCTTCTCGCGCAACGTCGACGTTCCCGCGTTGGTCGTCTCGGTCGGCCGTGCCGACCGGCTCGCGGCCGCGGCCGCCGCGGTGGCCGAACTTCCGGGAGCACCTGTCGCGACGCTCGAGCGGGTCCACGTCTGCAAGCGCGACGGCGGGCCGATGACGCCGCCGCCGGCCGTGCCCGAGCGCGACCGCGGCGGGATGAGCATCTGGCAGAAGCTGACGCTCTATTCGAGCGAGCAGGTGCACGTCGGCGGCCGGCCCGTCCACGTCGAGGCGGTGCGGCGGCTGCGCGCCGCATCGGCAGACGGTGCGACGGCGCTGCGCGGCGTCTGGGGCTTCGACGGCCGCCACGCTCCGCACGGCGACCGGTTCAGTTCGCTGCGCAGGCGGGTGCCGACGCTGACCCTGGTCGTCGATTCCCCCTCGCGCGCCCGCAGGTGGCTGGCGATCCTCGACGAGATCACGCCGGA
>DATMCB010000144.1:0-3547 GCA_035558835.1 Solirubrobacterales bacterium | reverse complement strand
GAGAGCGCCTCCGCCATCTTCAGTCGTCGGAGACCGCGACGGCGTTGGCGACGGCGGACTTGCCGTTCGAGCCCATGCCGACGGCCTGGCTGCGCTGCAGCTGCTTGCCCTCCGTCTGTAGAGCCGGCGCGACCATGACCTCGGCCCGGTGGAACGAGGGGATGTCCTCGTAGCCGGTCGTGGCCATCGACGTCCGCAGCGCCCCCATCAGGTTGAACGTGCCGTCGTTCTCGTTGGCCGGTCCGAGCAGGATCTGCTCGAGCGAGCCGTCCTGGACCGTGGTGACCCGGGTCCCGCGCGGAAGCGACGGATGGAAGGTCGCCATCCCCCAGTGGTAGCCGCGGCCGGGCGCCTCCTTGGCGCGGGCGAGCGGCGAGCCGATCATCACCGCATCGGCGCCGCAGGCGACCGCCTTCGAGACGTCGCCGCCGGTCCGCATCCCGCCGTCGGCGATCACGTTGCAGTACTGGCCGGTCTCGAGCATGTGCTGGGAGCGCGCCGCCGCGACGTCGGCGATCGCCGTCGCCTGGGGGACGCCGATCCCGAGCACGCCGCGGGTCGTGCAGGCGGCGCCCGGGCCGACGCCGACGAGCACGCCGACCGCACCGGTCCGCATCAGGTGCAGGCCGGTCGAGTAGGAGGCGCAGCCCCCGACGACGCAGGGCACCGGGGCGCTGGCGATGAACTCCTTCAGGTTGAGCGGCTCCGAGGACGAAGAGACGTGCTCGGCCGAGATCACCGTGCCCTGGACGACGAGGATGTCGAGGCCGGCCTCGAGCGCCACCTCGTGGTACTCGCCGACCTTCTGCGGGGTCAGCGAGCCGGCGCAGACGGCGCCCTCGGACTTGACCTCCTCGATCCGCTGCGCGATCAGCTCCGGCTTGACGGGCTCGGCGTAGATCTCCTGCATCAGCCGCGTCGACTGGCCGGGCGGTGCCGCCGCGATCCGGGCGAGCTGCTCGTCGGCGTCCTCGTAGCGGGACCAGATGCCCTCGAGGTTGAGGACGCCGAGCCCGCCGAGGCGGTTGATCAGCGCCGCGGTCCGCGGGCTGACGACGCCGTCCATCGCCGACGCGAGGAGCGGCAGCTCGAAGCGGTAGGGACCGAGGTTCCAGGTGATGTCGATGTCGTCGGGGTCACGGGTCCGCCGCGAGGGCACGATCGCGATGTCGTCGAACCCGTAGGCCCGACGCGCCTTCTTTCCCCGTCCGATCTCAACTTCCAACTGGTGGCGCTCCCATGGTCGACTGCTGCGAAGCAAAGATTGTAGGCGCCCCGTACGACGGGCCGGCCACGGCCGTCGTCCGGAAACTGCGGGGAAACGGCGCCCCGGGGAAAGGCCCGGCGCTCAAAAACCAGGCCTAGGCGACCCGGAGCGGCGCGGTCAGCCGGCTGACCTCGACCCGGCTGGTGAGCCGCGCGGCCTCGGTGCCGTCGATCGTGCCCGCCCCGAGATGCTGAGTCGACTGGGCCCCGCAGGCGACGCCGTAGGCGAGGCACTCCTCGACCGCGCGCCCGGCGCGGCGTGCCGCGACGAAGCCGGCCAGGAAGGCATCGCCGGAGCCGACGCTCGCGACGGTGGCGAGCGGCTCGATCGTCGCCTCGTAGTGGGCGCGCCCGTGACCGTCGTCGACGAGCGCGACGCAACCCGACGGGGTCGTGACGATCGCCTCCTCGGCGCCCATCCCGACGAGCCCGTCGAGCGCCGAGACGAGGTCGCCGGGCTCGGTGAACTCGTTGCCGACCGCCTCCTCCGCCTCGGCGACGTTCGGAGCGACCACGGAGGGCTGCGCCCGCAGGCCGACCCGCATCGGCTCACCGTCGGTGTCGAGCAGGGTCGGGACGCCGGCGCTGCGGAGGCCGGCGATCAGGGCCGCGTACTGGTCGGCCTCGGCGCCCGGCGGCAGCGAGCCCGCGATCACGCAGAAGTCGGCGCCGCCGGCGAGATAGAGCAGGCGCTCGGTGAAGCGCTCGAGGTCCGCGGCAGTGACCTGCGGGCCGCGCTCGTTGATCTCGGTCTGCTCGCCCGAAGCCGGGTCGACGATCGAGAGGTTCGTGCGCGAGTCACCGGCCACCTCGACGAAGTCGTGGAGGACGTGCTCGGCGTCGAGCAGCTCCCGGATCCGGGCGCCCGTCGGCCCCGCTGCGAACCCGGTCGCGATCACCGGCTCGCCGAGCCCCTTCAGCGCCCGGGCGACGTTGACCCCCTTGCCGCCGGCGGCACGGCGCGTGTCGACGACCCGGTGGCGGTTGCCGAGCGCCATTCGCGGCACGGCGACCGTGCGGTCGAGCGCGATGTTGAGCGTCACCGTGAGGATCATTCCCCGGTCCCCCTTCTCCGTCTGCGAATCCGATCCTGGCGATCCCTCATTCTCTCCTCCGAGACGCGATCGCCGCCATCGTTGCCGTCATTCCTCCGGCGCCGCAGCGCGATCACGACCACCGCCATTATGCCGATGATCACGGCGACGATCAGCGCGGCCACCAACGGCCCGCCGACCTTGTCGACGATCGTCGGAGCGGCCACCGCGTGGCCGGCGACCAGCGGGACGCGGTCGATGAACCGCCCGTCGACGGTCACGGTCGCCTCGCCGAGGCGCTCGCCGGCGTCGATCGGCCCCTCGACCTCGGCCGGCCCGTCGGCGTCGCCTTTCACCTTCTGGTCGTCGCGGGCCTCGACCGAGACGCCACGGGTGGCGGTCAGGGGAAGCTTCCCGTCCTCGTAGCGAACCGCGGCGGCGGCCTCGGTGTCGCCGCGCTCGATCGCGTCCTCGCGCGCGTACAGCCCGTAGCCGTAGTCGAGCAGGCGCTCGGTCTCGTCGTTGCGCTCGGCTTCGCTCGACGCTCCGAGGACGGCGGCGAGCAGCGGCACGCCGTCGCGCTTCGCGGAGGCGACGAGGACGTATCCGGCGTCCGTCGTATGGCCCGTCTTGACGCCGTCGACGGTCGGATCGCTGCGCAGCAGGGTGTTCGTGTTGGTGACGACCCGGTTGCGGTCGCCGCTGGTCAGCTTCGCCTTCGGCATCGCCACGATCCGCCGGAACCGCTTGTCGGAGAGGAGCTCCTCGGCGAGCGTGGTCAGATCCGCGGCGGTGGAGTAGTTCCCCTTCGCGTCGAGGCCGATCGGGTTCGCGTAGTGGGTCCGGTCGAGGCCGAGCTTGCCTGCGGCGCGGTTCATCTCCGCGACGAAGGCCGGCTCGGAGCCGGCGATTCCCTGCGCCACCGTCTCCGCCGCGTCGTTGGCGCTCGGCAGCATCATCGCGACGAGGAGGTCGTGGACGGTCAGCCGCTCACCCTTCTCGAGCCCGGCGAGCGACTCGGCGGGCTCGGCGTCGTAGCGGGGAACGACGAGCTTCTCGCTCATCCGCAGGTCGCGCAGCGCCAGATAGGCGGTCATCAGCTTCGTCGTGCTCGCGATCGCGCGGCGCTGCCCCGGTGCCCTCTCGGCGAGCTCGGCACCGTCCTTGAGGTCGATCAGGAGCCACGAGGGGGCGTCGAGCCGCGGCGGCTTCTTCGTGGCCGCGCCGGCGCTCGCCGGGACGAGGGC
>DATMCB010000143.1:0-2606 GCA_035558835.1 Solirubrobacterales bacterium | reverse complement strand
TCTACGACGTCTACGGCGCCGGCTCGCACACCCGCGACCTCGCGCCCCCCGACGGCGGGACGGTTTGCGTCCTCGGCGCCGGCCACGCCGGCAAGCTCGCCCTCGCCGCCGCCCGCGACGCGATGGCGGGCGGGACGATCGTCGCCGTCGACGTCGATGCCGAAGCCATCGACCGGGTCGTCGAGCTCGGCCTCTGCGACGCCGGCGTCGTCGCCGACCTCCGCGACCCGCTCGCGACGCTCGACGCGGTCCGCGAGGCCGGGGTCGGGCCGGCCGACCTGGCGGTCGTCGTCGTCAACGCGACCGGCTGCGAGCCGACCGCGATCCTCCTCACCGCCCGGGGCGGGACGGTCCTCTTCTACTCGATGGCGACGCGCTTTCAGACCGCGGCGCTGACCGCCGACGGGCAGTCGGCCGAGATCACGATGATCGTCGGCAACGGCTACGCCCCCGACACCGGCACCTATGCGCTCGACCTCTACCGGCGGACGCCGGCCCTTCGCGAGGCGATGACCGCATGAGCGGGCCGGGGACCTACGACGTGCAGACGCGCTGGCAGGACCTCGACGGCCTCGGCCACGTCAACCACGCCGCCGTCTTCACCTACCTGGAGGAGGCTCGCGACGCGTTCCTGCGCGACCACGGGATCGGGCGCGAGGAATACGTCGTCGGCCGCTGCGCCGTCGAGTTCCGGGACGAGATCGCGCCCGGCCACGCCAGCGTCGCGGTCGAGTGCGGGATCAGCGGGCTCGGGACGAAGAGCGTCCGGACGCGCGAGCGGATCCTCGGCAGCGACGGGGAGGTCGTCGTCGACGCCGAGTTCGGCCTCGTCCTCTGGGACCCGGGGTCGCGCAGCACCCGGGCGATCACCGACGCCGAGCGGGCGTCATTGAGCGAATCGGAGGTGGTGCCCGGATGAGCGCCTGGAACGAGAACCCGGTCGTCGTCACCTGCGCCATCACCGGCGCCGACGTCTTCCGCGAGAACAACCCGAACATCCCCTATACGACGGCCGAGATCGCCGACTCGGCGATCGGCGCCGCGGGGGCGGGGGCGACGGTCGCCCACCTCCACGTCCGCGAGGACGACGGGACCCCGAGCGGGCGCCCGGAGCTGTTCGTCGACGTGATCGAGCGGATCCGCGCCGAGAGCGAGATCCTGACGATGGTCTCGACCGGCGGCTCCAACGACATGACGATCGAGGAGCGGACGACCGGGCTGGAGGCGAAGCCCGACATCTCCGGCGTCGAGTCGGGGTCGATGAACTTCGGCGACGAGACCTTCATCACCCCGCCGCCGGCCGGCCGCGGGATCGCCAAGCGGGCGCAGGACGCCGGGATCGCGCTCGAGGTCGAGGTCTTCGACGTCGGCCACGTCGTCAGCGCCGTCCGCTGGCTCGAGCAGGGGATCATCGAGTCGCCGATGACGATCAACCTCGTCTTCGGCGTACCCGGCGGCATCGATGCCTCGCCGGAGGCGCTCGATGCGATGCTGCGGCCGCTGCCGCCGGAGACGTTCTGGACCGTCACCTGCATCGGCCGCCACCACCAGCGGATGCTGGCGCTGGCGCTGCTCCGCGGCGCGCCCGGGATTCGCACCGGCCTCGAGGACGTCGCCTACATCAGTCGCGGCGTCCACGCCCCCTCGAACGCCGCCCTCGTCGAAATGGCGGTCGGCCTCGCCGGCACGCTCGGCCGCGAGGTCGCCACCCAGGAGCAGACCCGGGAGCTGCTCGGGCTTTGACCGCCGAGCCCGACATCAGCGGCCAGGTCGTCGTCCGCCGCGGCCCCGAGACCCGGGAGGCGATCCACCGCGCCGCGATCGACCTGTTCGCGAAGCTCGGCTACCACGCAACCTCGATGCGCGCCCTCGCCGCCGCCGCCGACGTGCAGCCGGCGGCGATCTACCACTGGTATCCGAGCAAGGAGGCGATCCTGATCCACCTTCAGGACGACTTCATGGAGCAGCTCACCGCCCGCGTCACCGCCGCGATGGACGAGCAGGAGCAGGCGGCGACGAAGCTCGCCGCCGCGGTCCGCGAGCACGTCGTCTACCACGGCCTCCACACCAGCGAGGCATTCGTGACCGACAGCGAGATCCGCGCGCTCGCCGACGAGCCGCGCCGCGAGCTGATCGCCAAGCGCGACGACTACCAGGCGATCTTCAGCGGCCTGATCGCGGCCGGGATCGACGAGGGCTCGCTGCGTGCCTCCGACGTCGACGTCGCCACCTACGCGATCCTCCTGCAGTGCACCGGCGTCGCCCTCTGGTTCGACGCCGACGGGCCGCTCGGCCTCGACGAGGTCGCCGCGCTCCACGTCGATCTCGTCCTCGGCTCGCTTCACGCCGACCGTTCGCGGATCGACGCCGCGATCGCGGCCGTATCGCCGCGCCCACGCGCCGCCGGGAGGAGCTGAGGATGGCGGTGAAGCCACCGGCACTTCCCGACAAGGCGACGATCGCAGTCGTCGCGCCGGCGAGCCCGCCGCAGGAACGCTCCGGAATCGAGCAGGCGACGGCCTACTTCGAGTCGCGTGGCCACGAGGTCGTCTTCGGCCCCAACCACCGCAAGGTCCACGGCTACCTCGCAGGCAACGACGAGGAGC